>CAZLBO010000083.1:0-1439 GCA_964557725.1 uncultured Bifidobacteriales bacterium
TTGTATGAAGATGGAAAGCCCTACAGAGGAAGAGTCCTCTCTTTTACCTGGCCTTGCCAATAAAGTCCCCCATGCAAAAGGCTGTAAGGCTTGTGGGCAAACAGGTTATTCGGGGCGAATAGGAGTCTTTGAATTACTCCTTGTGGACTCAAAGATTAAAGAGGCTATTTTGAATGAAGAAAGTGAACAGATGATTCAAAAATTGTCAGGTACTGTTTCATTGTTTTATGATGGTTTAGAAAAAATTAAACAACAGGTAACCACTCCTGAAGAATTGATAAGGATATCCTCACTGGATAAATAAATTATGAATAAACTACGACTCCACTTTATTGTTAGTACTCTTTTACTTTTTTTGCCTGTGTGGACTCACTCTCAACCCGATTCTTCAAAGGTAAAACAAAAGGACATTGTTTCCGTTAAAGCCAAGGCTCCTGTTGTGTCTCCTCAAACAAATAAACCACCAAAGGTTGAAAATAAACAAAAACGAAGAAGACGCACTCCTGTTGCAGGTTCGCAAGAGTTTTTACAACAGCACAAAAAAAATGCTCAGTTACATAAAAGTAAAACGGCCTCCCGTGAGAGAAAATTATCAAAAATCAAAAAATCGGCCACGACAGAACGCTTAAAGCTTGAAGTCGTGGATGAAAGTTTAATGAACATCTTTCGTTTGATTTCAAAATCGTATAACCTCAATATTGTACCCGAAGGAGATGTGGGCAATGTTAAGATCAGTATTCATTTAGAAGATATTCCTGTGATGGAAGGCTTACGAGTAATTTGTCACGCTCATGGATTAGAATTGAATGAGGTCAATGGTGTTATATATATAAAGAAAGCGAGTGAAAAATCCATTGCAGAAATGCGACTTTATTCAACGAAAATTGATATCAATGTAGAGAATAAAGAGATTAAGTCCTTCATTAAAGAGTTTGCCCTTAAAACAGGCATTAGTATTGTGCCAGGACAATCCATTGAGGGAAAGGTAACAGGGCATATCAAAAATGTATTGCCTATTAAAGGTTTAAAAGCACTTCTTTCGGCAAATAAATTTAAAATTCGCAATCGATCGGGGATATACATTGTTGAGAGTGAGGCTTCTGAGAGTGCAGGCGGTACTCCTTCAAGAACGAGAGGGCGAAGAGGACGTTCAGGAGGGTCTCTTGATATTGAGGTTGAAGATGGTAAGGTCAATGCGGTTTTAAATAGTGCAAATTTGGGAGAAGTCATTCGATCCATTATAGAACAGGCTGAGTTAGATGTTATTATGTATGGGGATATTAATGGTGTGGTCAATGCAGAGTTTAAAGAGGTGGAGACGAATAAGGCATTGTCTCTTTTACTGAGAGGCACGAAGTATACTTTTATCACAAAAGATGGAATGATTTTAATTGGAGAAAGAAACTCAAAGTCAAATTCAGGTGCGGCTCTTTCCACCG
>CAZLBO010000083.1:1449-6247 GCA_964557725.1 uncultured Bifidobacteriales bacterium
GCAGATGCAAAAATTTTAAAATTATTTCCTAAATCAATTCCCAAAGATGGAATTAAAATTGTTGAAGAACAAAATGCCGTTTTAATTAGCGGGACAGCAGTACAAATTATTCAGGTAAAGGAGTTTTTAGAAAAGGTTGATGTTCCTGTGCCTCAGGTGGTGATAGAAGTAATGATTGTGGAATATAATCGGAAGAAAGACTCTGAGTTCGGCCTTAAAACAGGAAGTGTACCCTCAGGTGTTCCTACGTTAGCAGGTAATTTTAAGACAGTGGGAGCGAGTCAAAATGTTTCTCTTCTTCCTAAAATAAACAATGTAGGCCCTTTTAAAGCTGCGGTTAAATTTCTTCCCCAAGACTGGTCATTAAGTTTACATGCTAATCTTGCAAAGGACAGGGGTAAGATTTTATCTATGCCTAAAATTACTACTCTCAATGGGCACCCCGCGCATTTACGTGTGCGTCAAACCTCTTATTACCCTGTGACTAGTTTTAATCAGCAAGGGCTACCTTCTACTGATTTTAGATCCATTGATGATGGAATTACCATTGATTTGACACCTTGGGTGACCCAACATGGAGATGTTAATTTAGAGATTAAACCTTCGATTAAGACTGCCCAGCCTACCACTAATGCAAATTCTCCTGCTCCTGTAACCGACCGAGCCATAAAAACGAATGTCCGATTGAGAGATGGTGAAACTCTTATATTAGGCGGGTTGATTAATAGTAAAGAGTCACATAATAGAGAGTATGTTCCCTTTTTGGGGCAGATCCCTTTATTGGGGTATTTTTTCTCATGGAGAAAGAAGGTACAGAGTACTACAGAATTGGTGATCTATGTGACTCCACATATCCTAGATGAGGAAATAGAAGGGGTTAATTTAGAAGAGGAGCTCAAAGAGTTAGATAATCGTTCAGGGTTTATTCAAGACAAAGACTTTGTGAAAAGCAAGTCAAAACATAAAGCCAAGAAGGTTGCTCCAGAAGCTGAAAAAACCGACTCCATTGTTAAGCCAGACTCTCACCAAGCAGAATAAACCTTAAGCCTTCTCCCCGATTAAGGGAGAAAGTAAAGAAATTCTATAGAATAACTTCAAAGCCTTCAAATTCAGGATGCCCAAGATAAGTTCCTTCGGGGGCTTTTGATTTTCCGTGGGCTTTTCTAAAAGATTCAGACTGTGTCCAGTTTACAAAGTCATTTTCTGTTAGCCAAGTAGAATGGGAGGCGTAAAGGGTGTAGGTGTCGTTACTTTTGCCTTTAAGCAAGTTGAATTTTTTAAATCCGGGGACATCCTCTAAATGGGAGTCTCGTTCTCTCCAGAGTGTTTCAAATCCGGGTTCCTTACCCAAGGCTATTTTAAAGCGATTCATGGCGATATACATTTTATTCCTTTCTGAGTGAACAACCAAAGAGTTGTGTTTTTTAATTATAAGTCATTTTTAAATAATAACCCAAAAAAACAAGAATGAAAAGCCCCGTTAATTTTATTAAATAAGAGTTTTTCTCTTTAGAGAGGTGTACATGTTTCTTTTGTTTCTTTTGCCCAAGAATTTACTGAGCTTTGCCGTGGGTCGGCTGGTGAGAATGCGCTTTCCATTTGGTTTTCACCGATGGATGCGAGACAAATTTGTAGCGTATTTTAAAATAGACATGACCGAAGCCGAATTTCCGCAGGATAAGTATGAAACCATCGGGGCACTTTTTACCAGACACTTAAAACCAAGTGCTCGTCCAATAGGGGAGGCAAAAGTGGTTTCTCCTGTGGATGGGACGTGGGTGCGTTCGGGGGTTTTTGGTCAAAAAGAATGCTTGTTTAAACAAATTAAAGGAAAGACTTATTCTCTTTCAAAAATCACGGGGACTGAGTGGAAGGAAGCTGATTTTGCAGGGGGTTGCTTTCAGACTATATATTTAGCTCCACATAATTACCATCGGATACACTCACCTATTAAAGGGAGAATCACTAAAGCGGTATTCCTTCCCGGAAATCTATGGCCTGTCAATCATTGGAGTGTTGAAACGATTGATGAACTTTTTGGCATCAATGAGCGTTTGATTCTAGAGATAACAGATGGCGATGGGGTAATGCTTGTTGTCATGGTAGGAGCAACTAATGTGGGAGCCATTACTTCTCCTCAAATTCCAGGGTTTTCTACGAATCAACTGGGTCAAAAAAAGAGGCAAGTATGGAATTCTTTAGAGGTTGCAATTAACAAGGGAGAGGAAATAGGCTGTTTTAACATGGGTTCAACTGTGGTTCTTATTGGTAATGCCTCAATGACTTCAATGCTACCAGAATTATCTGACTTACCTCGACCACTTCAAATGGGAGAATCACTTTTTTGATTTGGGTAGAGAGAAATAAAAAATTTGTAAAAGAAATCCGTGAGTATATTCAATGTTTTGAGAACCAAAAGCCTGATATCTTTACTTATTTTGATGGTTCTCGTTCCTATACCTTTCCTTTTTCCATAGAGTCGGAAAGTGGATTAAAACTTTTACTGATTTACGCCTCTCTCTATCAAGATTTATCAGAAGAACATTTAAGTGAGTATGTCATTAAACTTTATCAACAATATAAAGAGGAACTTTTTAATTTAGAAGAAGTCTCCTTTGCCGATTTACAATCTTATACAATGAGTGAGGCAAAGAAGTATCGGTGGGAGTTAACCCCTAAAATACCAGGGATACTCAAAAGCCTGACGGATTTTTTTAGTCAAGTAAAAGAGCTTAATCGATACTTACAACAGGGGATTGATACAGAGAAGATTGTCTATCAATTAACCCATAAAATATTTTATATGGGGAAGACAAGCCTCAATAAATTTAAGTCACGCTATTTTATGTGGCTGGTTCTCAATGTTTATTCAGAATGGTCTTCTTTTTTGTGGACGGAAAAGTCTCTTCTTCCTATTACACCTGGGGCACAACGCTTTCTTTATTTTTTGGGCCCTTTAAAGAGTTCCCGAGGCACAGCCGTTTCTCAACGTGAAAGAATAAAAGTGATGAGTCAGCTTTTCAAAAAAATAGAACCTAGGGAGCCATGGCGTTACTTTACAGCCTTCGAAAGCTTTCAGAAGCCACTCTCAACATTTTCAAATGTGCTTTATCAATGTCAGAAGGTTCTCAATGGATGTGAGAATTGCCCGATTACCAATGAATGTCAGGGAGATTTATTTTGAGACTTCTTTATATAGGCTTTTGTTTGTTATGGTTGTCTTGTTCAAAAGAAGAAGTAAGCCAAACTATCAATAGAATTGATTTAAAATTAAAAGAGTTAAACCCTCAAGAGGATGTATTGCTTGTTGCGGATACGGTTCTTCTTAAGGAGCCTTGGGTGAGTTGGGAGGCATTAGCCTATCAGCCAGAAAGGGTAAGAAGAATTTTAATGCAAGGGTTAGGGTTCGATTCTGTGGTGATCACCCAGTTAGTTTTTTCTGAGGACTATTTAGCTTATGGTTTGTTTGCTAAAATAAAGGGAGATGCTAGTTCAAAAAGACAGATAAAGACTTATGAGAATAGAGTGTATCTGAGAAATAAAAAAAGAGTAAGCGAAGTTAAATTACCTCAGGGAGAAACGTGGAATGTGCATAATTTAAAGGATTTTTTGTTTCTTTCAGAAGATACAGAGTCCACTCCTGCTCTTTTTAAGAGCCTTCCTCGAAAGGGAAAGAGAGAAGGCTCTCATCGAGTGATTGTGAAGCAGTTTTTGGGCTGGGATGATGTAGGCGAGGCGGTAGGAGCCTCTTACCCTTGTTATTTAGAGTCTTTATTTCTTTTTCGTACATTTTTTAACCCATGGCAAAAATCCTTTTCTGATTTAGTCCAAAGGTATACAGGGGTTGTGGATACCTTGAGCAGTGGAGAATTAAGGTTTAAAGGCACCACAAACGACCAAACGCCTCTTTTTATTATTGGTCATTCGACAGGTTTATTAGGGGGAATAGGGTGCTCAGACGAGAGAATTAATGAGTCAATAGCCAAGAAAGCACTCGAATTGAACTTTTTGACCTTAAAAAGCCCCTAAATATTCATTTAAAAAGAGATAAATTGACTTTTGCCTAAAAAATTTGCAGTTTGAAGGTAAAGTGCCTTTAAAGACTAGAGGCACAACTTTTTATCACCAATTGAGGAGGAATAATGAGTATAGAAGCACTAGAAGAAGAGATTACAGCGTTAAAAGATGAGTATATGAAGTTTGAGCGGGGAAACAAATCTGCTGGAACAAGAGCTCGTAAGGTTTTGCAAAATATTAAACGTATTTGTCAAGACATGAGAGTGGGTATTCAGTCGACAAAGAAGCCAGAAGAGACAACCTGAGTTAATCGTTAAAAATAAAAATGAAAGAGTATTTTATACTCTTGTTAAAAAAGGCCTTTCAAAGGCCTTTTTTTATGGGAAAAAATGAGTGTGAGTGATTCTGGGCAAGCCAGAATGACGAGGTTTACTAGTAGTTGTCTAATCGCTTATCTAACAAGTCTCTAAGCCCATCTCCAAGAAAGTTAAGGCTTAACAAGCAAAGAGTAATCGCCATACCGGGAAAGAGGATAAGCCACCATGCGGACTCCATAAGGCCGATGCCTTCGGAAATGAGCACTCCCCAAGTACAAGGGTGAACATTAAGCCCTAAAAAGCTAAGGAAGCTCTCTTGAAGAATAACAGCAGGGACAGTGAGAGTGGCGTAGACAATGACAATTCCAATGACATTGGGTAATAAGTGTCTAATGATTATCGTGAAGCCATTAGCCCCTAAAGCTTGTGAAGCTAAAATGTAGTCTTCTTTTTTTAGGGTAAGG
>CAZLBO010000083.1:6257-8129 GCA_964557725.1 uncultured Bifidobacteriales bacterium
TTGGCCTCTCACCATACGGGCTACGGTGAGCCACTGGACAAGACCCAAAGAAAGAAAAAGAACCATGATGTTTTTGCCAAAAGCAATAATAAGAATAATAACCACAAACATATAAGGAAGGCAGTAGAGAATATCGACAATTCTCATCATGATTAAGTCTGTTTTTCCTCCTAAAAACCCTGAGATACATCCATATAAAGTGCCAATAAAAATACTTACGAGGGTAGCGATAATACCGACAGAGAGCGAAAGCCTTCCTCCGATTAATATACGAGAAAATAAGTCACGGCCTAAATCGTCTGTACCTAAAAGGTGGTCGAGGCTAGGGGATAGTAATTGTTGTTCTAAATCCTGTGCGTCATAGGCAGGGAGGAGGGAAGGTCCAACAATAACGAGGAGAATAAAAGAGAGTAATATACTTAGGGAAATGACCAGCTTTTTATCCTTGAGGAACTTTTCAATAAAAGTTGGTTTTTTTTCAGAAAAGCCCTTCATTTATAGTTGAATCCTTGGATCAATAAGTGTTTGTAAAATATCGGTGATTAAATTAATAGTTAAAAGCAAGGCAGAATAAACAATCAGAACTCCCAGAGCCAAGGGGTAGTCTCGTTGCAAGGCAGATTCAACAAATTCTCGTCCAATACCTGGAAGTTGAAATACTTTTTCGACAACTAAAGAGCCTGTTAAAAGGGCTGCTGTGGCGGGGCCTAAATAATTAATAATAGGAATGAGGCTGTTTCTTAAAATATGTCGGAACATGATTTGAAAGGAGTTAAGTCCTTTTGCTTTAGCTGTCTTTACATAGGTTTTAGTGAGTGAATCTAAAATACTTCCACGAGTGATTCTTGCGATATAGGCCACATACATCAAGCTTAAAGTAATGACCGGAAGAATTTTATAAGAAAACCCTTTCCACATGGCAACAGGTGTCCAACCTAAATGTAAGGAAAAGAAAAGCTGCAACAGAGGGCCTAAGACAAAATTGGGAATAATGATGCCTATCATGGCAATGGACATGACGATTCCTTCAATATATTTTTTTCGATAAATAGCGGCTAAGGTACCCCACATCATTCCCAATGTAATGGCAATGAGAATCGCCCAAAAGCCGAGTTCAAGAGAGACTGGTAGGGCATTGACAATAATTTCTCGAACGGTTTTGTCTCGTTTTTGATAAGAGTACCTAAAGTCTCCCTTTAGAATAATTCCTGAAAGGTATTCCCAAGCCGTAAAATTATACTTTTCTTCTAGGGCAGCTAGGGCTTCTGGAGATACATTCCGCTCTCCTTCAAAAGGGTTACCCGGCACCACCTTCATTAATCCATAGGAAAATAAGATGATTAAAAATAGGGTCACAACATTGACCAAGACTCTATTTAAAATTTTAAATAACATACGCTTATTGTTTTTACTTTAAATGTATAAATTTCCAAGGATACATTTGTGAGGGGCTTGGTAAAACCCCTTGGATATCTGGGTTGCGTAGTTCATTAATTGCATAATAGTAAAGGGGAATGACGGGCATATCTTCCATCATTATTTTTTCGCAGATCGAAAGTTGTTCAAACCGTTGGGTTCTATCGGTGAGGGATTGAGTTTTTTCGATACAGGCATCGTATAAGGGGTTTGCATAACCAGAGCGGTTGTTGCCATTGGTACTTACGCCTAATTCAAGAAAGCTATAAGGATCTAAGTAATCGGCTATCCATGAGGCCCTCGCTATCATGTGAAGCTTCTTTTTCGTATTTTGCAAATAAATTTTCCATTCGTAATTTAAGAGAGTGACTTCGATGCCCAGTTCTTTTTTCCACATTTGAGAAACCACTTCCGCTATTTTTTTGTGGTTGTCGCTGGTATTGTATAGTAACTCTA
>CAZLBO010000084.1:0-8032 GCA_964557725.1 uncultured Bifidobacteriales bacterium
GAGGTGTTTGTCTTTTTGACAATCACTCCTTTGTGGGAAAATAAGAGAAAGATAGGGTATCTGGGTTTTACCCTTGATAGAGGACAACAAGCCTCTCTTGAGCAGCAACTCTTACATGCGAACAAGTTAGTGATATTGGGGACTTTAGGAGCGGGAATTGCCCATGAAATCAATAACCCATTGACGAGTATTAGCCTAGAAGCCGATTATTTAAAAGAAATAGTGAGTGAAACTCAATTTGATGAGCAAGAGCAAGTGATGAATGCGGTGAATTCGATTATTAAAAATACAGATCGGATGAAAAAGGTGATTGAGCATCTGTTGATTTATTCAAGAAAAGGGGATGATTCCTTTTATGATAGCTTTAAGGTTAATGATTTATTGCAAGACTCATTGTTATTTATCGGAAAGCAATTGGTTAATCGTGATATCATTTTAAGAATTACAGAAGAGCAAGAGTCTTTTGTAAAAGGGAATGCGACAAACTTGGAGTCTGTTTTTCATAATTTATTGACCAACTCACGGGACGCCTTTAATGACGTGCAGAAAAAAGAAAAGTGGATTGAGATAAGAATGACCCATGAGGATAAAAGCCATCTTTTGATAGAGTATTCTGATAATGCAGGGGGGATTCCTCAGTCACAGATTAACCAGATATTTGACCCCTTTTATACCACAAAAGGAGAGGGAGAAGGTACAGGGCTGGGACTCGCAATTACAAAAAAAATAATTGTAGAACATGGTGGGGTGATTCGGTGTCGTTCCCTTAATGATGAAACCCATTTTACCATCTTATTACCATTAGATATTGCGGTTTAGTTGTAAACACCTTTAAAATGTGATAAAATTCTATTTAGAAGGAACTTTTTGGACAATATGTCATGGTTGTAGTCTTTCTGGCATGAATTACAAAGGTGAAAACAGAATGTTTAAGCAAGAACTCGTTTATTTATTCATAAATAGAATGTGACACAGTAATGGCATAGTATTCGCTATTACACTTCAAATAAACTGAATTAAAAAAGGAAAAAGGGACTATGGTAAAATCATTTTTAATTTTTACAACGAGCTATGCATTATTGATTGGTGCATTTGTCGTAGGGTGCAAAAAACGGCCAGAATCTTCTGTACAAGAAGTAGTTAAAACGGGAGCAGAAGCTGTGGGGTCTGCTGCGATGGCAACCGCAGGGGAAGCCATTGTGAATCAACAGTGTTTGCCTTGTCATCAAAAAGATGGCGTAGGTAAAGTGGGGCTGGCTCCCAGTATTAGTAATCGAGACTTTTTAGCGATGGCCTCAAATGATTTTATTAAGAATACGATTCAAAAGGGACGTGCAGGAACAGCAATGATTCCCAGACCTGACTTGACGGATGAACAGGTACTAAGTGTGATCACTTATTTGCGTTCTTTACCTAATCCTCTTCCTGTAACGATTAAAGTAGATGAAACTTTAAAGTTTAAAGGGGATGTTGATAAAGGAAAAGAAACATTTGCTATTTATTGTTCTTCTTGTCATGGCGAAAAGGGCGAAGGCTATGCATCTGGAGGTTCTGGACCGGGAATTGGAATGAAAGGATTTTTGGATAATGCGTCAGATGATTTTATTTTTCAAACCGTAAAGCATGGCCGTTCAGGGACAAGCATGAGACCATTTATTGGTGCTAAGGGTTTAGCAAATTTAGAAGAAAAAGATATTCATAATGTGATTGTTTATCTAAGAAGTATATAAAAGTGTTGGTTGTTTTATTTAAAAAGGGATTGGTATGAAAAGAAGAAGCTTTATGAAATCGGCTGCGGCGGGTGCAGCATTGGCTGGTGTGGCAACTAATACCGGTTGGAGTGTTCCTGGTAACGCTCAAGAATATGAATTAGAAAAAAAGACTTGCCCAGATAATATCTTGGCAGCTTGCCCTTATTGCGGAGTAGGGTGTGGAACCATTATTAAAACAAAAAATGGAAAAATCACTAACATTATTCCAGATAAGGATCACCCCACTAATAAAGGGCTTCAATGCATTAAGGGGTTAACCTCAGCAGAAGCTATTTATGTGGATAGATTAACCAAACCCCTTATTCGTAAGGATATGTCTAACCCTCTTACAGGGCATGTATCTAAAACAAAAAATAGTTTTGATCCAAAGCACTTTAGAGAAGCCACTTGGGACGAAGCCGAAGAGCTTATTGCAGAACAAACGGCTGCGATGATTAAAAAATTTGGTGGAAACTGCATTGGGTTATATGGTTCAGGTCAATTGACTGTTGAAGGTCAATGGCTTGAAAATCAATTTATGAAAGGAGTCATTGGCTCTAATACCATCGAAGCGAATGCGAGAATGTGTATGACTTCTGCAGTGACAGGATACTTTAAATCGTTGGGTTCGGATACACCTCCTACTTGTTATGACGATCTTGAGGATGCTGATATGATTAACTTCTGGGGTCACAACGCACGAGGTGCACATCCTATTCTCTATTGGCGAGTGGCAGATAATAAAGCGAAGAGAAATATTCCTACGTTGTGTGTAGATCCACGTCGAACAGGTACTGTTCAGGGTTTAGAAGAAATTAATGCAAAAAACAGTTATCACTTCAGAACCATTAATGGCGATATTTCCATTCACAATGCTATTGCTTATGCGATTTTAGAAAAGCATAAAGAAGCAGTGGATTGGGATTTACTCAAGAAGCATGTAAAGGGTTGGGAAAAATATATCGAGGGTGTTAAGGCTCGTTATAATCCTAAGGATGTGGAAGATAGAACGATGATTTCTCCCGAAAGGATTTATGAAATTGCAGCGGTATGGGCTGAAGCCAGTATAAAAGGAAAGAAACGTGGAAAAGGTGGCGTCTTATCTTATTGGGGAATTGGTTATAACCAACATCTTCATGGACAACACAATACCATGGGACTAGTTAATTTGATGGTACTTACAGGTAACATTGGCCGACCTGGTTGTGGTCCTCATTCGCAAACGGGACAACCGAATGCCATGGGCGAACGTTTAACAGGTGGCTTAACAAGTCGTCTTCCGTTTAATATAGGGATTGATAATAAAGCCCATCGCGATAAAATTGCGGATGCATGGAATGTTCCAAGAAAGAGATTGGAAGCCGTTTCTAAAATGTCTAACACAGGTATGGCTGTAGGGATGATGGAAAGAGCGCTGAAGGGTGAGGTACATGGAATGTTCCTTATTTATGCAACTCACATCGATTTACCTGATGCTTATAATTTGTCAAGACCCGCTTTAACGCGTACTTTTACAGTCGCTCAAGAAATCTATAAGAATGCTCCTAATAACTTGTATGCCGATGTTATTTTGCCTGCTGCGACTTGGGGCGAATGGGTTGGTGGTACTTATATCCAGTCTGAAAGACGTTTCTATGTCACAGACGGAACGGCGAACCCTATCAAAGGTTGTCGTCCTGATATGGATATGGTAATTGATAAAGGAATCTTGATTGCGGATAAGCTTGGTTTGGATGGAAAGAAAATTTTCCCATACAAACGAAAAGCTAATGGGTTTTATGATCCAGAAGAAGTATTTAGAGATTTCTGCAAAGCCTCTAAAGGTTCTGATGCAGATATGTCTGGTTTGTTAGATGTGGAAAAGGAAACAGGTAAGTCTCCTTATCAACAGATAAGAGATCTTCGAGGGATTCAATGGCCAGCACCTACGGCAGCAATTGCTAAAGCGGGAGGAGTCAAGCGAAGGTACCTTAATCAAGAAGGGGATTGGGCTGATAAACCTTACGGTGCTTTTAGACATAAAGATGGAAAAATGCACATGCACCTTTGTGAGCAAGATTATACCGACTATAAAAAAGTGACGGATGAACTAGCTAAAGCAGGTGTGGATAAGAATTATTATATGATAGACCATTATGATACTCTTATTAAAGCAAGGGATGACGGCTTAACTCCTGAATTACCTGATAAGAAGTATTTAGGGAAAAAGGCGGGAGATGTTCCTGCGAATAAGTTTCCATTCTGGTGGGCGACAGGTGTTGTTTATGAACACTTCCATACATCTAAAACCATTAGAGCCGCGACAACTCGCAAGTTAGTGCCAGAGCAGTATGTAGAAATGCATCCTGATGACGCAAAAGACTTGGGTGTAAAAGATGGACAATGGGTGAGAGTGGTTACCTTGCGAGGGTCATTAGAAGCGAGAGTTTCTATTGGACTAGACTCAACGGTTAAACCTGCTCGTAACTTAGTTCCCAAGGGCTTTTTGTTTACGCCTTGGAATTTGTCTGTGGCCGATTCTGCTGACCCAGCTAAGAACAAGTGGTTAGCAAATGGTACTACACATCGAGCTTTTGATCCTGTATCTGGACAAGCGGATTTTAAGAAGAACAAATGTAGGATTGAAATCCTATAGGAGTAATTTAAAACCAAACTATTTAAGATAACGGGGATACCCGAAGTTTTAGCTAAAAACCCTTGGAGAAATCCAAGGGATTTTATTTTCTCAAAAAGGAAGTTGTCAAATTTACAAAGTTGTGACAAAATGTTATGGATAAGGGAAATCAAGGACGGTTGGGATGAATGTTAACAGAAGAAAATTTGTTCTTTCTTTTATAGCAGGAGCGGTAGCACCTATTGTTTTAGCAGCCTTAAACAAGGTTCCTTTATTAGCTCGTTTTAAAAAGTATCTTCGCCCTCCAGGGGCTCTGAGTGAAAAAGATTTTATTGATGCATGTATTGGTTGTGGTCAATGTGCAAATGTTTGTCCTAATAAGTGTATCAGTATGCAAGGGATAGAAAAAGGGCTAGAGAATTTAGCGACCCCTTTTATTGTTCCTCGTGCTCGTGGTTGTGTTTTATGCATGGCTTGTACGCAGGCTTGCCCAACAGGAGCTTTAAAAAAGCTACCAGCTACTAAAGAAGGAATGCTGGCGGTGACAATGGGTAAAGCGGTTGTTTCTGAGGATATTTGTTATTCCTTTAGCGGGAGAACCTGTGGAGCTTGCTATAGAGCTTGTCCTATAGCAGGGACAGCGATGAAAATAGGCCTGTTTGAAAAACCTTATGTTCAAGATGAATGTGTGGGTTGTGGATTGTGCGAACAGGCTTGTATCCATATGCCTCAGGCGATTAGAATTATCCCTTGGGCCGATCTTAAAGAGGAGATGAAAAATGCATAAAAGATCAGGTAAATATTATCTCATCTTTTCCGTATTCACCCGTGCTAGTGTGATTCTCATGTTAGTATTGTTTGCACTTTGGACTGAATATGCCAATTTAAAAGTAGGGTATAATCGTGCCCGATTAGTTGAATTAGCCCATGGAAAAACGGCCCGAATCTTTTATGAATATTCAGAAAGTTTTTTCGGGTTTTTTGGAGACCCACTTTCTGCTTTTCAAAAAAATGGAGGTATGACTTGGTCGGTACAAGTTGCAGGAATCCCTTTTTCTGACCCCGTAGCAGGCTTGTCCTTGTTGGTCAAAAATCATGGGTTGACCTTAGAGTTTATGCTTGGTTTGATTATTCCCTTGGTATTGTGTTTGTTATTGGGAAGGGTGTTTTGCAGTTATATCTGCCCCGCTTCTCTTGTCTTTTTTATGGTGAGTAGGGTACGTCGCCTATTTTTAAAGGTTTTGTGGTTCCCTGATATCCAGTTAAACCGTGGTGTGGCGTGGGGCGTGTTATTTGGTGGCTTATGTATGGCATTTTGGTTTGGCCATGGAATATGGACTTTGATTTTGCCGTATTTCGGAATGGGGCAAGTTATTTTTCAGGGAATAGCCACAGGGGTTATCTCACTTTCTCTTTTGAGTGTTTTTCTTTTTGCTTTGGTCGATTTATTTTTAGGACAACAATTTACTTGTCGGTATTTGTGTCCTACGGGTCGGTTGTTAGGTTGGATAGGGAGTCGCTCTTTAGTTTCTATTAAAAGGGATGAAAAAAACTGTGTTCAATCGTGTGTGACATGCGAAATGGTATGTCCTTTTAAAGTAAGCCCCAAAAAGGATGAAACAAAGGATTGTTCCTTATGTGGCGAGTGTGTGGCGGTTTGCCCTACAGGTTGCCTTTCCATAGGAAGGGTAGAGAGGAAATCATGAAAATTAAAACAGTAATTCCACGAATCTTTTTTGTGCTCCTTTTTTTGAGTGTCGTTGTTTCAGGGCACCATTTTAAGGGTTTACCTCATTTTTCTTATTTTGAAAATTACCCTCAGATTCCTCAAGATGAGTTTCTCGCTCAAAATGGGGAGTATGAATATTCCTTAGTTTTGTATGACTTTCAGGGGATTGATAAACGAAATGTAGAACAACCAGATGACGTTCGCTTTTATTTAGTAATCTATCACATGCTAAAAGGCAAAGCTTATAAAGGTTCTGTGACGCTTAACCTCTATGACGGAAAAAAACTATTAAGAAGTATTAAGAGAGATTCCTCGGAAGAAGAAAGCTTGTATTCTTTTAGTGAAGTCTTGCCTAAATCAGGACGCTTTTGGTTAGAGGTTCAGCAACATGATGGCATTCAAGTTAAAACCAAGATTCCCTTTAAACTCTCTTCGCAAAAGTATCATTGGGGAAAGTGGATACTTATTGTATTAGCCCTTTTGGTGTTAGTGGTTGGGGTGGGATCAAGAAAGGCAAGAATTAATAAAGACAAGAAAATGGATATGAATCGAGCGCGTGCGCCACATTAAAAGGTTACGATGAACCCTTATATAGAATCCTTTTGTAGCCCTACAGGTACAGCACATGTCATGCAAGGTGTTCCTACTTGGATGGCCATGGGTTCTATTATTGTGATTATCTTTTTGTCTCATTATTTTATGAGAAATAAACCTGCAACTCCTAAAAAGGCGTTAAGGGCGGGGCTTCTTAAATTTCCGTTGATTAAAGGGCTGATCAAAAAAAGCTATTTCCCTTTTCTGCTTCAAGCAATCCCCATGAGTATTTTTTTACTTGTTATTTTTGCAGGTTTATGGGGAAGTCAGCGTTCAAATATATCGACACTCATTACTTGGACGTGGTGGTGGGCCTTGCTTATTTTTATTATCGCTGGTTTTGGAAAAGGGTTTTGTACCATTTGTCCTTGGGAGGGTTTTTCAACAATCCTCACTTCACTTTCGTTAAAAAGTCGAATTAAAAAACTGGGATTTGAATATAAATGGCCTAAAAGCCTTAGGAATATTTACCCTGCACTCGCCTTCTTTGTGATCCTTACTTGGTTTGAACTGGGTTGGGAAATTACCATCTCACCTTTTTTAACGGCTTTGATGGCTATGAGTATGGTGGGTTTGGCGGTGTTGACTAATATGCTTTTTGAAGGTCGCGCTTTTTGTCGGCATGTATGTTTAGTAGGGCGTGTTAGTGGTATTTACGCCTTATTTAGCCCCGTAGAACTCCGATCAAAATCAACGGATACTTGTGATACATGCAAAACAAAAGATTGCGTTCGAGGGAATGAAACATCCACTGGTTGCCCTGTTTCTTTATTCCCCGGTTATTTAAAAGAGAACACCTATTGCACACTTTGTACCGAATGTATTAGGGCTTGTCCTCATGATAACTTGGATATTCACTTGAGACCTTTTGGAAAGGACTTATTGACTAAAGATAGGTTTCGTTGGGATGAATCGATAATGGCGGTGGTGTTGCTGGCACTCACTAGCTTTCATGGAATGACGATGACACCTTATTGGAATAGGGCTGTAGATATTTTGAGAACGATTACGGGTTTCAATAAGCTGATTATTTTTACGGGGTTAATGGCGTTGTTGGTATTGATTCCCTTTGTTATTTTTGGGTTAGGGGCATGGCTTTCAAAGTTCTTGGTTAATGATTCCGAGTATACGGTAAAAAAGATTTTTAAAACGTTTGCTTATTCTTTAATTCCTGTAGCCCTTTTTTATCACTTAGCTCATAATGGAATGCACTTCTTTTTAGAGGGGCAGAATATCATTCCCTTTTTTAGTGACCCCTTTGGCTATGGCTGGAATTTATTTGGCACAGCCAATAAGTTATATAAGCCCTTGTTGTCCTTAGAGGTGATTTGGTGGATTCAAGTT
>CAZLBO010000085.1:0-8027 GCA_964557725.1 uncultured Bifidobacteriales bacterium
ACCCGAGGGTTTAGTGATGGAGCTTCCTCCTCCAAAGCAGATTAAAAATAATGAGTTTATAACAATTTCTCCTGCCTTTGAAAGTTTCACCTCGATGGTGGGCGATCCAAAGGCATATATTACAGGACTTTATGCAGAAAGAGGAACAGGAGGGACTCCTAAACACGAGGGAATAGATGTCTTTGGACAATTCGGGTCAAATGTGGTTGCTCCTGTCGATGGAATTGCTTTTGTAAAGTACAGTAAGTTATCGGGTAAAACAGTGGGGATCACCTTTGGAAAGTCTATTCTTATTTATGCCCATTTAGATAAGCGGTATGTGAGATCGGGGCAAAGAGTAAGAAAAGGCCAGGTCATTGGTGCGATAGGAATGACAGGAAGAACATCTGGCCCTCATGTGCACATCGCTTACGGAATTAAATCTCATAAAACAAGAATTAGATACGGGAGAAATTATTACAATTTGACCGATCCTGTTTTGTGGTTTTACCGTCATCATTACTATAATTCCACTTCTTAACTAGGGGGATTATGTCAGAAAAAGTAGAATGGTTTGAATCATGGTTCAATTCCCATTATCAGCTTTTATATCCTCATCGTGATGATAAGCAAGCGGCTCAACAAGTCGACTTTGTTTTAAAGGCCGTAGACTATTTAAACCCTCAGAAAATTTTGGACGTAGCATGTGGTGAGGGGCGTCATCTTTTGGCACTAAGAGAAAAGAGTGAGAAAGAAGGAAACCATGTAAATATTTGGGGAATGGACCTCAGTAAGACATTATTAAAAAAAGCGAATCAACAGGGAGTCCCTGTTATGAGGGCCGACATGAGGGCACTTCCTTTTAAAAAGGAGAGCTTTGACTTAATGACCTGTTTTTTTTCTTCTTTTGGATATTTTGCCACGGAAGAAGAAGATATCAAGAGTTTAGGTTGTTTGGCTTCTTTGCTAAAAAGAGAGGGAGTACTTTTTTTGGATTTAGTGAATAAAAACCCTTTGATTAAGAAATTGGTTCCTATGGATAAAAAAAATGTAGGGGGCTTTACTGTCACTCAAACTCGAAAGGTAGAAGGGGACAGAGTCCTTAAAAAAATAGTAATGGAAAAAGAGGGTGAGTCTGAAACTTATGAAGAGAAGTTAAGACTCTATTCTTTAGATAAGATAAAAAGGATAGGGGAGGAACTCTCTCTTGAATGGATGGCTACTTTTGGAGATGAAAAGGGAGCAGAATACCATGAGGGTAATTCTCTTAGAATGAGTTTATTATTTAGGAAAAAGACTTGATTGAGGTAAAAACATCAGAGCGCAAAAGCTCTTTGTGGGAGGACTGGCTTTGGCAAGGTACAGGGCCTTTTCAAAAAGAAGGCTTACATAAGTTGATGTTTGGCAAAGCATTGGAGCAACGATTAGACTGGTTGAATGAGCAGTCGTGGCCTACTCAAAAGGTGCAGGAATTTCTAAAGGGTGAAAATAATTTCTCTTATTTATCAGAGCAACAAAAAATAAATTTAGCAGCAGCAGAAAGACCAGAAACCC
Organism: uncultured Bifidobacteriales bacterium; assembly: GCA_964557725.1. GTDB lineage: Bacteria > Fibrobacterota > Fibrobacteria > UBA11236 > JADFYW01 > CAZLBO01. The sequence continues at coordinate 1,534 of CAZLBO010000085.1, forward strand.
GTTACCTTTTAACAGGTCAACAACCGGGGCTGTTGGGGGGCTCTATCCTGTGGTTCTACAAGGCGTTAACGGCAGTCACTTTAGCAAAAAAGCATTCGACAAAGGAGAATCCTGTCATCCCCTTATTTTGGATTGCAGGAGACGACTCGGATGTTGTGGAATGTAATCACTTTGAACTTTTAGAAATGGCGAGTCATGACTCTCATTTTTTACTTCCCCATCACAATAAAAAGGTACTTAAACCAGTAGGGGAAAGGGAATTAGGAAGGGGTTGCAGGGAATTAAAACAACAATTAAAAACTTTACTAAAAAATATACCACCTGATTGGTGGGATGAGTTTCTCAAGGATGATTTAACTTTTTCCCAGAGTTTCAAATTAATCGCCCAAAAATTATTAGGAGAGACAGGCTTATTATTTGCGGATGGGTCAAGCCAAGGGTTTAAGAAGCTTTCTAATCCTATTTTAAAGGAAATTGCAGAGTCGGCAAAGGTTTTCCAGTCTCATTTTAATCAGGTAACAGAGGAAATCAAAAGTTTTAAGAAACCCCAAATAGATTATAAAGAACATGTTATACATTGTTTTTTCATGGAGAAGGGAGTGAGAAAGAGAATGAGATACAAAGGGGGGCAATTTTACCCTGCTGATGGTTCTCAACAAGTTTTAGATTTACAAAAACTAAGTGATGAAGGCTGCTTAACTCATGATGCGGTATCACGCCCCATAGTGTTAGACAAGGTGTTTCCCGTACTTGGGCATGTTTTAGGGCCAAGTGAAATGGGGTACTTTACTCAGTTAACGGAGGTCTTTAAAAAAATGACAGGGCATGTTCCCTTAGTTCACCCTCGGTTAACGGCTACTGTAATAGGTCGAGAACAATTTGATGGGATATTAAAGGTGGCAAGTTTAGAGTCTTGGTTAATCATGACTTCCGAATCCCTTAAGCGGAGGTTACAAGAAGCCCCTAGTGAACCCCTTAAATTAAAAAGTGAAAGTCTTAAAAACCAATTGAAATTATTTTTACAAGGAATAAAACAACGTGAATTTACAGATGAATTTGATTATTTCACTCGTTTTGAAGGCCGTGTTTTACACGAAGCAGAACGATTAGAGAAAAAATTAAATAAAGTTGATTATGCAAAACAGGCACCTAGCTATCAAGCATTATTTGACGTGGTACAGTGGCTAGGAAATGGTAAAGGACAAGATAGACATTTAAATATATTTTCACTCATAAATAAAGTGGGTCATAGTGGTTTTAAAGAATGGGTAAAACACTTGGATCCTCTCAGCTGGGAACATTTAACTTTGGTGCTTTCATAAAGTATCAAAATTTAAAACGGAGATTAGAAATGGCTTCTAAAAAGACGGAATTTGATTTTATGGCCATAGGGGCTCACCCCGATGATGTAGAACTTTTTTGTGGAGGAACTATCCTCAAGCTCATTCAAGAGGGAAAACAAGGGGTAATTGTTGATGTAACCGATGGAAAAGCAGGGACGCGGGGGGATGCAAATATTCGCCAACGTGAGGCCCAAAAAGCGTCTAAGGTATTGGGAATTACCGAGCGAGTGAATTTAGGTTTAGAAGATACCGCCGTTAAAAACAACCGATCTAGCCAATTGGCTTTGGTCGAAGTTATCAGAAAGTACCGCCCTCGTGTGATTATTACCCATTGGAAAGAGGACGAACACCCTGACCATCGTGCGACCTGTCACTTGGTGCAAGATTCAAGTTATTTGGGAGGGTTAGAAAAATTGGAATGTGCAGGAAGGCCTTTTCGCCCGAAAAGAATTTTTTATTTTCCTGGCAATGGACAGGGGACTCCTTCTTTTTGTGTAGATATTAGTAAACAATGGAAATTAAAAATAAAGGCTATTCAATGTTATAGTTCTCAGTTTTTCGGAAAAAAGGTAGAAGAGTTTAAGGGAAAGTCAGATTTGGCGACTCCAGAGTTTTTGCAAAGTATAGAATTGCGTTTTAGGCATTATGGTTCGAGGATTAGAAGAGGGTACGCAGAGCCTTTTTTATGTGATGAAATTCCCGAAGTAAATGATATAACTGAATTAGGAGAAAAAAGATTTTAATGAAAATAGGAATTACATGTTACCCTACTTTTGGGGGCAGTGGTGTGTTGGCCACAGAATTAGGAAAGTTATTAGCTCGGCGTGGTCATGAGGTTCATTTTATTACTTCATCCATGCCCTATCGACTTCAACAAAATTATCAGGATGGCATTTTTTTCCATCCTGTAGATAGTCACTCTTACCCTTTGTTTGGAGAACATTCTCCTTACGCCTTGGCGTTGGCATCTAAAATGAAAGAAGTTTTTGTAGAGGAATCATTAGATGTTCTACATATGCATTATGCTTTGCCCCATGCAATATCGGCTTTTTTGGCGAGTCAGATGTTGGCTCCTATCAAGGTACCTATTGTGACGACTCTGCACGGAACGGATATTACAATTGTGGGTCAGGAAAAAAGCTTTTATGATATTACTCGTTTGGGTATTAATCAAAGTACGGTAGTTACTGCTGTTTCAAAGTACTTAAAAAAAGAAACCAATGATATTTTTAAGCCAGAAAAAAACGTGCAGACTATTTATAACTTTGTGGATACGGATTTATTTAAACCACAACCCATTGATTATGAACGGATTTGCAAAAAAAGGACAGTTAGTTTTTTTACACATCTCTAATTTTCGCGAGGTAAAGCGAGTTCCAGATGTTATTAATACTTTTTATGGAGTACAAAAAGAAGTGAATAGTATTTTGGTGCTAGTGGGAGAAGGCCCCGTTTTGAATTCAGCAAAGGAACAAGTCAAAGAGCTGGGAATAGTGGATAAAGTTAAGTTTTTAGGTAAACAAGAAGATATTGTAACCTTTTTAAATTGTGCAGACATTTTTCTGTTTCCTTCGGAAATAGAGAGTTTTGGCTTAGCCCCTTTAGAAGCGATGGCATGTGAAATTCCCGTAGTAGGGAGCCGTTCAGGAGGGATGCCTGAGGTGGTGGAAGATGGTGTTAACGGGTTCTTATGTGATGTGGGGGATATTAATACTTTGACGGCAAAAGCATTGGAGTTGGCAAGGTCAAAAAGCCTAAGAAAGAAAATGGGGCAAGCAGGCAGAAAGCGAGCTCTTGAGTTCTTTCATCCTAATATCATTTTGCCACAGTACGAAGCCGCTTACCATGAGGCCATTCGCCTTTGCTAAAAATGAAGTGAAATTTGAATGAAAATAAAAATTAAAGTAATCTTTAAATGATTTAAAACAGGAAGTAAAAATGGAAAAAGTAATTATTATCGGATCAGGGCCTGCAGGTCATACCGCAGCAGTTTATACAGGGCGTGCAAACCTTAACCCTATTATGTTTGAGGGGTTTATGGCTGGAGGAGTAGCAGCAGGGGGACAATTGACCACCACTACAGAAGTAGAAAATTACCCTGGATTTCCCGATGGTATCGACGGCACAGAATTAATGAATTTGATGAGAAAGCAATCGTTAAATAGTGGCTGCACCATTAAAACTCAGACGGTGGATAAAGTGGACTTGACGAGTCGTCCTTATAAGGTCGTTGTTGGTAAAGATGTATACGAAACAGAAACTATTATTATATCTACAGGGGCAATTGCACGACGAATGCATGTGCCTAATGAAGAAAAATTATGGTCACGAGGCGTATCAGCCTGTGCTGTTTGCGATGGAGCACTTCCAATTTATAGAGATAAGGTTCTTTTTGTCATTGGGGGAGGAGACTCTGCTGTAGAAGAGGCTAGTTTTTTGACAAAGTTTGCTTCTAAAGTTTATTTGGTTCATCGTCGTGACACACTCAGAGCGAGTAAAGTGATGCAGAAGCGTGCTTTGGAACACCCTAAAATTGAAATTTTGTGGAATACCGTTTTGGTGGATGTGGTGGGTGAAGAAGACCTCACTGGGGTTAAATTGAAAAAAACGGATACAGATGAAGAGTTCGAAATGGAGGGAGCAGGGCTCTTTTATGCTATTGGTCATACACCAAATACGGCTTTTTTAGAAGGGCAACTGGATTTAGATGGAGAAAAATACCTTGTGACGACTCCTGGTACCGCTAAAACGAGTGTAGAGGGTGTTTTTGCCGCTGGGGACGTACAGGATAAGATTTATCGTCAGGCTATCACTTCTGCGGGGTCTGGTTGTATGGCGGCCATAGAGGTAGAGCATTACTTGACGGCTAAGGGGCTGAGTTAAATCTTGGGTTCGTTAGCTTTTCAGGCTTTTTTCACTGGTTTTAGTTAAAAATCCGAGTCTTTCCTGGAGTTTTCGCCATGATAATGGGAATTCCCCAGGAAAGTAACGAGGGATACGATGCGTATCGTACAGTCTATGTCGGCTTATGTTTAAAAAACATAAAGCTTTTTTTTGAATAATCTTAGAAACTCCGTTCTAAAAATCGTTATAATCAAGAGTAGGGGTTTTCCTATTTAGGAAAGACATAGGGGGGAAGTGTTATAGTCACACAATGATGGTGAGCTTTAAAGATTTAAAGAAAAACCTGAAAAAGGATTTTTCTGGTTTTCGTAGAGTTAAGCTTGCTGTATTGGGAGATAATGCAACCCAGTTATTGTGTAAAGCTATCAAAGGATACGGGTATTTATCTGAGGTTGACTATGAGATTTATGAGTCAGACTTTAATCAAATAGAACTGGAAGTTTATAATCCTAATTCAGGATTATATGTGAATAGTCCTGATTGTGTATTAATATTTTATTCTACTCAAAGTTTATTAAATCAATTTAATAAGATACCTCCTAGTCAAAGGGGAACTTTTGCGAAAGAGAAACTCACTGATATCAAGGAGCTTTTAAATAGCCTTTATCAAAACATAAAAGGGCCGATACTAGTAACAAATTTTGTTGAAATAGATGATGGTGCCTATGGAAACTATGCAAACAAAATAGAATCTTCTTTTTTAACTCAAGTCCGTATGGTTAACAGGGGGCTAGGTGAGCTGAGTATAAAGCAAGAAAATTTATTTATTAATGATTTCTCATTTTTACATAATCAATTTGGTATTAATTATGTGTTTGATTCTAAGATGTATTATCATGCTTCAATGGTTCTTAGTATGGATTTTATACCTGTCATGGCTAAAAACATAAATGATATTCTTCAAGCCATAAATGGAAAAATTATAAAATGTGTTGTTTTAGATTTGGACAATACTATTTGGGGTGGTGTTATTGGAGATGATGGGATTGAAAATATTCAAATAGGAGAATTAGGCATAGGAAAGATTTTTACGGAACTTCAATATTGGTTGAAAAAAATAAAACAACGGGGGGTTTTATTAGCAGTTTGTAGTAAAAATGATGAAGACATAGCTAAAAGTGTGTTTTTGAAGCACCCTGAGATGGTATTGAAATTAGAAGATATTTCTGTGTTTATTGCAAATTGGGAGAATAAGGCTGATAATATTGGTGTTATTCAATCGACATTAAATATTGGGTTTGATTCAATGGTTTTTTTAGATGATAACCCCTTTGAACGTAATTTTGTGAGAGAGAATATACCTGACATTATAGTACCTGAATTACCTGAAGACCCTGCTGAGTATTTACTTTTTTTAAGATCGTTAAATTTATTTGAAACGGCTTCTTATTCAGAAAATGATGAGAAACGTACAGAACAGTACCAAAGGGAAGGACAACGGAGGCTCCTTCAAAAAAATATGGTGGATGAAAACTCTTTTTTAAAGGGCTTAGAGATGCAAGGGAGTGTAGAGGGAGTGACTCTATATAATTTACCGCGTATTGCACAATTAACCCAGCGCTCTAATCAGTTTAATTTGAGAACACAGCGATATACCGAGACTATTGTTCGAGAGATCTCTCATTCTGGAGAAGTACTCGCATTTTCACTTAAGGATAAATTTGGCGAGAGTGGCCTTGTGAGTGTTGTGATCCTTAAGGAAAAAGAGAATGATTTGTTTATTGATACATGGATTATGAGTTGTCGTGTTTTGAAACGAGGAATGGAAAATTTTGTACTTAATTGTATGGTAGAAAAGGCCAAATGGCAGGGATACAAAACTTTGTTGGGAGAATACCTGCCTACACCTAAAAATAACTTGGTCAAAAATCATTATTTTGAATTGGGTTTTAAAAAAAGGAAATGCTTGTGGGAGCTTGATCTAAGTAATTATAAGTCGAGAAAAATGTTTATTAAAAGAGTTTAACTTATTAAAGAAAGAGTGATATGGAAATAAAAGAGATATTAAAAGAAGTGAATGATATTTTTGTGGAAGTCCTTGAAGATGAAGAGGTAGTGGTTGATGAGCATTCTACGGCAGATGATGTGGATGAATGGGATAGTTTGAATCATATCCAATTAGTTGTGGAGATTGAAAAATCCTTTGGAATCCAATTTACAGCCTTAGAGATTAAAGGATTTAAGAATGTAGGGGAGATGTGCTTAGCCATACAGAAAAAGAAAAAGGGCCTGAAGCAGTGAAAAAAG
>CAZLBO010000086.1:0-7781 GCA_964557725.1 uncultured Bifidobacteriales bacterium
TCCTTTTGAAGAAACAAGCTACTTAGGAGCTTGTAACCTTGCTTTGAGTTGTTCTAATTTTTTAGAAGTTTGCGAAGCCCCTGACCCCAAGGCCTTTTTTGTTTCAGAATTTAAGTCCATAGTGCTTCCCTCTTTGGAAAGCTCGTTAAGAGCACGAGTCTTATCCATATCAAGAGCAATCTTTTTCTTTCTCTTTTGAATTCGCTCTAAGGCATTAGACTTACCAACTCCTGACAAACCACTTCTCGCTTTTTCCATAGATTTACGAGCAGCACTCATGCTTGTCATTAACTTTAAATCATTATCAGCCGTTCTCAGGGCTTCTTGAATCGCACGTAGACTTTCTCTCGTTTCCATTTCTAATTTTGTTTGAACTATCAATTGCTCGCTCAGTAACAAAACATTATCTTCTTCTTTTTCCGATTCTAAAGCATTTTGATTTGCCAAACCATTGGCGTCACTTGCATCCTTAGTCAATAAAGCAATTGCGTTATTTTCATAACTTTCTTTTCGAGTTTGGGCCGCCTTAATGTCTCTTTGTAAAGAAACAATAGAGACTTTAATCTCTGCTAGCCCTTCTAAAACTTTACCCTCGTCTTTTTTGAGAGCCCTTACGTCTTGTCGAGAAAGCTCGACTTCTTTTCCACTCTCTAGTTTTTCCAATGCATCATTTGCACTAGCTGCTCCCAATCGAAATATTCTTGAGAAAAAACCCATCTTAATCTCCTTTTCTTATTTTTACTAATTCTTAATCCAAATACTTTGCCAATTCATCAGATGCTTGATAAAGCGTGACGACAAGGGATTTACACGATGCCTCTAATTCATTTTCATCTAAGTTGTCTATTTCTAAATCACCCTTTAATATCAATTTATTGTCATCCAAACCAAAAGCAACATGAACAGCACTTGCATTAAGTTCTAAAAGATATCGATACAAGGCCTCTGAGCCTTTTTTACTCACGTCCCCAATTTCTGCACGCAAAAATAAGGTACTCTCTTCCACATCTACAATAAACTCTATATCCGTTTCAGGCTCCGAAACCAAAAAAACATCTTCTCTCAAAGTTTTGACTCCAAGCCCAGGAATATCCAATAACATTTTTTTTACTTTTAAGTTGTTTTTAGCAGCTTCTGTTGATTCGACTGTTTCTGACATAAGAACTCCCCTATAATGACCGTTATTATTAAATATAATTTGAAAGCGGTAAAAAGTCAGCAATAACTACTGAGCAAAATGTCCACTAATCCCCTGACAAATACTTATACAATTCCGAACTTGGAGAAAGTACCAAAGTCGTGGATGTATCCATGATTTTACGATAAGTTTCCAAAGTGCGCCAAAATGCATAAAACTCTGGATCTTGAGAGAATGCTTTCGAATAGATCTCCGTCGAAAGAGCTTCTGCTTTTCCACGAATCGTTTGAGCCTCTTTGTAGGCTTCTGCATCAATAATTTGAGCCTTTCTGTCTGTTTCTGCCACAATGCGAATGGAGTCTTCTTTGCCCCTCGCCCTGTAAAATTCAGCTTCTTTGCTTCTTTCACTTTTCATACGTTCATACACACGGGCCTCATTACTAAGAGGAAGCTGAACCTTCTTAAAATGAATATCCACAATCACCGCTCCAATATTTGAAATCGCCTTAGCATTTGCTTGCTGTAAAGAGGACTCTAAAACCTCTTTTTGTTTGCCAGAAACAATCTCTGTCAAATTATATTGCCCCATAACATCTTTAACCGCATCATGAACTATCCCCACCAACCGAGAATTAGCCCTCTCCACTGTTTGTACTTTATTTCTAAAGGTGGTCAGAGAAGTATCGATAATCTTCCATTTAAAATAATTATCCACAATCAAAGTCTTTTTATCCTTTGTTACAATCGATTCTTCGGGGGCATCATAGGTTTGAATCTTTGCAGGGTAAGTAAATACCTCATGTACAAAGGGAATCTTTGCCCACACTCTAAAACTCTGCGTCGAGATTACTTTAGAGACCTTACTCAAACGCGTTTGAATCACATAATCCGTTTCATCCACAATATAGACGACCCCTGACAAGGCGGATAAAACAAAAATCACTATCAATACACTAAAAACAAAAATAATTTTTTTCAAAATCGTCCCAAAGGTAAAATGTTGCTCGTTCCTGATTTCCCATCGACAATTATCTTTTTTACTCGGGGTAAAACCTCTTCCATCGCCTCTAAATAAAGCCTTTTGCGTGTGACCTTTTTATGCTTTTGATATTCTCCCAAAAGACTTACAAAACGAATAGAATCACCCTGTGCCCTTGCAATTACTGTGGCTGCATAGGCTTTCGCTTCTTCAATTTGTCGCTGTGCCTGCCCCTCTGCTTCTGGTAACTTTTGATTAGAATACCGTTGTGCATCCAAAAAAGCTTTTCCTGAATCTTGTTTCGCATTTTCCACATTTTCAAAAGCCTTTAATACCTTTTTCGGATTAACCGCTTTAATAAACTGAACACGATTAATTGTGATTCCCGTTCCATAAGATGCTAATATGCCTTGAATATTTTCCTTAATTTCATCTACAATCCGTCGCTTTTCTCCCGTTAAAATATCATCTATCGTATACAGCCCTACCACCATTCTCATCCCCGACTCTGCTGCCTGCTTTACCGCTAAATCAGGGTTATCCACATTTATCACATAAGCGGCAGGGTCTTCGATATGGTAATTCACTTCCATCTCCAACTCCACTAAGTTTCCATAACGGGTCAATGTGAGAGCCTCTCTTTCTAGATGCACACGTTCTCCCTTCTCCGTTGTCTTAAAACCTATTTGAAGCTTATGATCTCGTTGCACATCTACTTTGTGAATTTTATAGAGAGGATAGGGTAAACGTCCATGAGCCCCAGGGCCAAGTATGGATCCTGTGAACTTTCCTAATTTAAAAACCACGCCTCGTTCATAGTCCTCTAACTGGATGTAAAAGGATTTCCAAAAAAGCACAAGTATTATCACTGCACCCACTCCAAAGAAATAAGGAAAAGCCTTTCCCAATCCCATTCCCTGCTTTTTTAGCCAATCACTCATTTTATTTAAAAGCTCCTAGAAAATTGAATAGTTCCAAACTAGTTTTTTAAACCAGCAAAGGAAATACTAGATTTATAATCATAAGTTAAACACTCCACAGGAGACTTAAATGTCTGATGAAATTAGAGAAGAATGCGGCATCGCCTTAGTCCGCCTTAAACATCCTCTTTCCTATTATTTAAAAAAATACGATACGCCTTTATGGGGCTTTTACAAACTCTTTCTTTTAATGGAAAAGCAACACAATCGTGGTCAAGACGGTGCCGGTGTAGGTGCCGTTAAATTAGGGATGCCAGCAGGTGATCCCTATATGTTTCGCTTGCGTCAATTAAAGAATAACCCATTGGATCGTATTTTCAATAAATTACTCGATGTCTACTCGCACCTTGAGGATCAGGGGATTATTGACAATAATGATGCCGACTCCGTCAAAAAACACTTTGAATTTGGAGCGGAAGTTTACATGGGGCACTTACGCTATGGAACGTCGGGGGGATATACCATCCGTGCCTGTCACCCCCATTTCCGAAAAAATAACTGGCCAACCCGTAACCTAATGCTTTCAGGTAATTTTAACCTCACCAACACCAAAGACCTTAATCAAAGCCTAATTGAACGAGGCCAACACCCCGTCTATGAGGGTGATACCCAAACCGTCATGGAAGAGATTGGCTTTCATTTAGATGAAGAACACACCAAAATATATCGTGAAATGAGGGATTCAGGTTTAAATGGACAGGAAATTGCCGATAAAATCTCAAATAATCTCGATATTGCTTCTATCCTTAAAAAATCATCTCAACAATGGGATGGTGGGTATTCTTTTGTTGGACTCATTGGTAACGGAGATGCTTTTGCCCTCAGAGATCCAAATGGCATTCGTCCCCTTCACTACATGGAAGATGATGACGTTATCGCTGTAGCCTCAGAAAGAGGCCCCTTAATGACCGTTTTTAATAAACAAAAAGAGGACATTAAGGAAGTGGAACCCGGATCTGCTCTCATTATTAAAAGTTCTGGAGAGTTTACGACTTCACAAATCATCCCCGCAAAAAAAACAATGCACTGTTCCTTTGAAAGAATTTACTTCTCTCGGGGAAATGACCCCGACATCTACCAAGAACGCAAAGCTATGGGAGCCGTCTTAAGTCAGCAGATATTAAACGCTATTGATCAAGACCTCAATCATGCCGTCGTCAGCTTTATCCCCAACACAGCCGAAACAGCATATTATGGACTCATGGATAAATTAAAAGACATACATATTAGTAACATCAAAGAGAATTTAATTCAGTCGTTAAAAAAAGGACCTCTTGATTCAAAAGAGGTTGAAAATGTTTTTGATAGCCACCAATTTCGTTTTGAAAAAGTAACCATTAAAGACATCAAGTTAAGAACCTTTATCAGTCAAGAAAAAAGTCGACGTCGCTTAGCTTCTCATATATACGACATCAGCTACGGATCAGTTTTACCCGATGATTACTTAGTCTGCATTGACGATTCCATTGTACGAGGCACGACTTTAAAAACATCTATTCTCAAAATATTAGCCCGCCTTAACCCTAAAAAAATTGTGATTGCTTCGACAGCACCACAAATTAGGTACCCAGACTGTTATGGAATTGACATGTCTGAATTCGGAAAATTTATAGCCTTTCAGGCTGCTATTGCTTTGCTCAAAGATAGAGATATGGAAGAGATAGTGACTCAAACTTATCAAGCCTGTTTAGAGGAACTTAAAAAACCCATGGATCAAATGACTAACCAAGTCAAAGCTATTTACAAGCCTTTTTCAGCGGATGAAATTTCCAAAAAAATATCTGAATTAGTGACGCCAGAATTGGATTATTGGAAGGGAGAAGTAGACATTATTTTTCAAACGATTGAGAATCTTCACAGCACCCTCACTCAACCCTGTGGCGATTGGTATTTTACAGGTGACTTCCCCACACCAGGTGGCTTTAGGGTGGTAAATAAATCTTTTGTAAATTATTACGAAAACAAAAAAACTCGGAGCTACTAAAACAGCTCCGCAATCAAACTTCTCCTGCGAGCTTACTCGGAATGAAGGTTGATTGCCATTAATTTTTAAGTCGTTGCCTTAGACTTAACCTATTTATTGATATAAATCTATAATAGGTGCTATGTCATTAAAAGTTACAAAAGACCTTACTACCCGCTCGGGGTTTATTAAGCAGCTAAAAAACGGAGACCTTTTAGCAGAAGTTTTTAATGCGATGCCCGATACTTTTATCTTTGTTAAAGACAAAAAGGGACGGTTTATGTTAGTTAATGATCTTCTCCTTCTCAACATGGGGCTTGAAAATGAAAAACAGGTGATAGGAAAAACTGATTTTGATTTCTGGCCTAAAGCATTAGCTAAAAAATATGCAGAAGATGATATGAAGGTGATTCACTCAAGTCAATCTATTATTAATCGCGAAGAAATTATACTAGGACGAAACAAAGAAGAAATCTGGCACTCGACCACTAAAACGCCTCTTTATAATAAAAAGGGAGACGTAATAGGACTAGCAGGAATCACTCGTGATGTGAGCATGCAAAAAAAACTTTTGTTAAAAGTAAAAGACCAAAAAAAGAAATTGGAGCACCTCAATATTACCGATAGTTTAACAGGTGTTTATAATCGGCGATTTCTTACTGCTCAAATGCCAAGTCTTTTAAAAGTTCATCAACGAAACAATAAAATATTTTCTATTTGCCTTTTTGACTTAGATTCTTTTAAGCACATCAATGATACATACGGCCATGCAGCTGGTGACTATGTACTCAAAAGGTTTTGTAAAGTCATTCCCAAATTTTTACAGCGAACAACCGATTACTTTGTTCGCTACGGAGGAGATGAGTTTGTTGCCATCATGTTAGGCACAAATGCAAAAGAAGCAGAGGAAATGTGTACTAAAATTCTAGAACACTTTAATTCTATCAAATGGCCTAAAACTTATTTTAACACATCCTTTAAATCCACCATTAGCGTTGGCATTGCTTCTGCAGCAAAAGAAACAACCATTAATGCCATCCTAAAAAAAGCAGATAAAGCCCTCTATATGACAAAAAACCAAGGGAAAAATAAAATTTCTCTTTATTAAAGCCTCTAAATATTTTATTTCTCAATAAAACCTCACCACTAGATAAGGATATATATGGCCATGAACTCAACTTTTGAACCAATATTTAGTCAGTTAGAATTAGCTTATGAACCCGAGAATATCTACTTCCAAACCATTACCTCTATGTTACAAGCTTCAGAGTACTTAGAGTATCCCCAACGGTTACAGCTTATTTTAGCTCAACCTCAAAATGAAATCATGGTCCATTTTCCCGTAAAAATGGACGATGGAAAAGTCAGGTTATTTAAGGGTTACCGCGTGCAACACAACAATGTCGTAGGCCCATATAAAGGGGGTATTCGCTATCATCCACAAGTAAGCCTTGATCATATTAAGGCTTTAGCCGCCATCATGACCATCAAATGCGCCCTTGTTGGGCTTCCCTTTGGAGGAGCTAAAGGAGGGCTTAAAGTAGACCCTTCCGCTTTATCCGAAGGTGAACTCATGCGGTGTACCCGACGATTTACCAGTGCTTTAAAAAACAACATTGGCCCAGAGTACGACATTCCAGCCCCTGATGTAGGGACAAATGCAAACATCATGGCATGGATGGCAGATACATACATTAATTTAGGAGATAGCCATCAGCGTTTAAGAAACCAAAGTGTTGTCACCGGAAAGCCCTTAGAATTTGGAGGCTCTCAAGGTCGAGAAAAAGCAACAGGCCAAGGGGTTGTTTTTATTATTGCCGAATTAGTTCCCGAAATGGGAATCACACTCAAGGGCATGAGTTATAGCTTAATTGGATTCGGAAATGTAGGCTCATGGACCGCTCGCCTTTTAGCCCCCTATGGCTCCCTTTGTAAGTGTGTGATGGATGCTACTGGTGCCATTTTTAATCAACAAGGCATTAATGTTGAAGCTTTGGCAGAGCATGTTAAAGCTAATGGCGGAGTAGCTGGCTACCCTGGAGCAGAGGCAATTTCTCAAAAAGAATTTTACTCTATGGAAGTCGATGTATTTATCCCTGCTGCAATGGAACAAATGATTAATGAAGACACGGCAAAAAAAATCAATTGCAAAGTGCTAGTCGAAGCGGCCAACACACCCTGTACCCCTTCGGGCGAAAGGGTTTTAGAAAAAAAGGGCGTCAAGGTTTTACCCGCTATCCTCTGCAATGCAGGAGGAGTCACCGTCAGCTACTTTGAATGGAAACAAAACAGACAAGCAGAAACATGGACAGCCGAGGAGGTTGACCGTCAGCTCAAGCGCCACATGATTGAAGCTTCGAATCGCGTCAAACAGACTGCCAAAAAGTTAAAATGTGACTTTAAAAATGCCGCCTATTGTGTCGCACTCGAACATATCCGAAATGTTTACTACATCCGCGATATTTTTCCCTAAAAATGAGCAAATAATACTCGCTTAGTACAAGAATATAAACCAAATTGAAGTTAAGGATTAAAGATTACTACAGTTTGGGGATGAAGATGGAAGAGAAAAAACGGGAACTAAAACAAAGCCAAGAAAGTGTCTTTGAAGAGTTTGGCATTAAAAACCCTTATACTGAAGAAATTGATATTGCAAAGCTTAAAGAAAAAGAGACGTCTTCTCAAAGTCCATCTCCTTCTTACCATTAAGCCTCAATTCCT
>CAZLBO010000087.1:0-7781 GCA_964557725.1 uncultured Bifidobacteriales bacterium
TTGTATATAACCTTTTTAAACGCTTGTTTTAATATTCTCTTAATAGGAGGCCAATGTCCAGAGGTTCTTGGTTTAACAGAGCTTTTAGGGACTAAATGGATGTGAATGTTATGTTTCTTGAGAGTGTAAAGTCCATTTTCTCAAAAACCCAAATAGATGATAATGAATACCCTTTAAACCTTGAATGGGGGTAGGAATTTCCTTTATTTTGATTTTTGTGAAAGAAATTTCTTCGCACGGTGCTTTTCTCGTTAAATTTCAAGGCTATTTTATTGGCATAAGCATTGCTTTTGCTAAACGGTGAATAGATAAAGGCGCAGTAAATTGATAAAGTTAAAAGATATAATGGGCATTGCCCTCATCTCCATTTGTGTATTTCCTCTTGTAGTACTTGCATTATTATTTGCCATGGACATTATTCATTTAAATGTTGGCCTAAGCAATGAAGCAAAAGAGAAGACCAATGTGTATTTAAGAAAGTATCAGCCTAAGCAGGATGAAGCAGAAGTGAATCACATGAAGACACTGGAAGCGATTAAAGTTCAAAACAAGAATTTAGAAAGAAAAAAGACGGAAATTAACAGGGATATCGAGCGTTTAGAAAATTTAAAAGTGGAAAACTCCAAAGTAAAAGATGAGATTTTAGTCAACCGAAATAAAATTGAAAAGTTAATTTCAAATAGCGAAACTATGAATCAAAAAAGAATGAAGGCACTGGCTGAAGTCTATGGTTCTATGCGACCGGAGGAGGCCGCACCTATTTTGTTAACCTTACAAAACTCGATGGTGGCTCAAATATTGAGATTAATACCTGAGATTCGTGCACAGTCAAAATTAATGGGTGCTATAGGGCATATTGATGTCAAGCGAGCGGCTTCTATTTCAAAGATCATGGGACGAGTCGGGAGTAAGGGGTAAAAGGGGTATGGGCTTAGAGTTTAACATGTTGGCTAATAGTGGCAAGAATAATCTTGAGCGCATTAAACCTTTAAAAATGGAAGTCCATGAAGTAAAAGAAAGAGGGTTTGAAGCCATTTATAAGAAACAGTCTGATCTTGTTTCCCCTAAAGAAGAGTCAAAGGCTAATGAATCAGCAAATACTGTAGAATTAAGAAATATGGATCTTCAAAATAAAAAAAGGATTGAAGAAGCGTCCTTAAAAGAATCCCAAAGAAAAGAAGAATTTGTAGAAGAAGAGGAACCCTATTATATAGGAGAGGTTAATCATCAGAGTGAGGTAACCTTAGAAAGTGATGCCGAAGACAGTACATCGGCAGTAAGCGATGATTTGGTTGCTCTTAAAGAGTTACAAGAGGGTTTGGGTGAGGAACTAAGTGAACTAGATAAAAAAGTAGTGGAGTTTTTATCGGAAATAGAAGATGTAGCAGAAGAGATTAACCCTAAAGAGCTTTTAGAGAAGTGGAATAAGTTTTTGGAGTCTCATTCGGAGTTGATCGAAAAGGCAGGAGGTAAAACACCTCTGATGAATAAGCTAGAACAACTCATCCATTCCATGGACATAAATTTAAAGAACACCGAATATGCAAAACAAAATACGATAGAAGGATTAAGAGATGAAGAGAAGGACTCTTCTGAAGGAGAAGTATTTGAAGAGTCGGAGGATGAGCCTTCACTAAGTTTGGTAGAAAAGAATAAAGGGGAAGGCGTCAAAGGAGACGGCTTGTATAACAGTTCCAATGAGAATAAGATGATTAAGGGAGATGCCGCCTTAAAGGAAGCTTTTTTAGACTCGAATAAAAGCGCAAAGGGCGAATCGCCTCACATGACAAGGGTTATGGAAGAAAAAATATTGACACAGGTTCAGTCTGGATTATTGTCTGTGGTCAATAAAAGTGCAAAGAGTATTTCCATACAGCTTGTACCTGAACATTTAGGTAGAATGGAAATTTCACTAGAGATGAAAAATGATTTGCTAACAGGAACGATTAAAGTTGAAAGTGAATCTGTTAAAAGTGTTGTTGAAGCACAACTATCACAGTTGAGTGAATCTTTAGAACTGAAAAATATTAGGCTAGAGGCCTTGCAAGTATCAGTAGGAACTCAGTCTTCTTTTTTGTCAGAACGAGAACTTTGGAATGCCAGACAAGCAGCATCTAATGGTAAAATGGGAGGCCAAAAAGGAAAATCAAAAGGGGAGGATGAATTGATAGAATCAATTGAATTGGGAATAGATACAGGAAGACGATTGGGATATAATACTTTGGAATTAATGGCATAGGAGGAGAAAGATGGTAGAGCCTTTAACAGGATTGCTGAATAACAAATCAGCAGAGGAACGCAGTGTGACAGGAACATTAGGTGGGAAAAGTGTACTTAATACCGCCGGTGATTCTGAATTGTTTAAAAGTAATGAGATGGGGAAGGATGATTTTTTAAATCTATTGATGACCTCATTAAGGTATCAGGATCCATTAGATCCCTCTTCAAATGAGGCCTTTATCTCTCAAATGGCGGAGTTTTCAGCTTTAGAAAATAGTCGAAATTTAAATACAAGTATGGAGTCCTTGGGGAACTCATTAAAAGAGATGGTAGCTGAGCAAAAAATATCGGCAAAAACTATTAGCGGAGCTTCTGCAACTTCATTATTAGGAAAGACCGCAAGGGTGACTCATGAGGATGTTGAATATTTAGGAAAAGACGTTTCTTTTAATGTTCATGTAAATAAAGGGCCTGTATTGGTTTCTATTACATCCGAAGATGGAACGGTACTCAATACCTTTCCTATACCAGAAGAGGGAGACCATTCTGTGACATGGGATGGTTCTACCGCAGAAGGAAAAAAAGTCCTTTTGGGGGATTATAAGATTGAAGTCACAGACTCGTTATTCAATGATGCGGGGTATGCATATACAGAGGGGAAGGTAATGGGGATTACTTATGACTCTAAAGGAGTTTTGTTAGACTTTGGAAACAAGACGGTACCGATGGATGATGTTATACAAGTGTTTGAATCGAAAGATGAAAGCTCTGGGGATAAGACAGAAAATAAAAATGGCGAAGCAGAGAGCGCTGGGTAAAAATAAAAAGCAATTCAGGGAAAAAATGATAGATAATAATTTTGAATTGGAGAAATAGATATGGGAATGTTACGCTCAATGGATTCGGCGGTTTCAGGATTGCGGAATCACCAAGTACGAATGGATGTGATAGGTAATAACATTGCAAATGTAAATACGGTAGGCTTTAAAGCTGGCCGTGTAACGTTTGAAGAGTCTCTTTCTCAGATGTTACAAGGAGCAACAAGGCCTCCAGGAGATTTAGGGGGCAAAAACCCTATGCAAGTAGGTTTAGGAATGAATGTCGGTTCCATTGATACAAAATTTTCTCAAGGGAATATGGAGTCTACAGGGCAGGTGACAGATTTAGCTATTGAAGGAGAGGCCTTTTTTGCGGTCTCTAATGGTTCAAATACTTACTATACTCGAAATGGTGCTTTTCAGTTAGATGCAGAAGGCAAGCTGGTGCTTCCTACAAATGGTTTTAATTTGCAAGGTAAAATAGCCGATCAAAATGGAACTTTTCCGGCAGGCAGTGTTATTGATGATATAAAGATACCATTTAATGAACAGTCTCCTGCTAAGGCCACAGAAGAAGTTTCTTTTGGGAAAAATTTAGATTCAGATTCTCAAGCAATGGGGACAGTACATTATTCACAAAGCTTTCTTCACTATACGGAACCATCCGATTCTCTTCAGTCTCTTTCAAATAGTAACGGAACAGAGTTGGGGATGCGAGAGGGAGATGTCTTGACCTTTTCGGCGACTCATCCTGTTACGGGAAATCAAGTTTCCTCCACTTTTACGGTAACAGATACTAGTACGATGCAGGATTTAGCTAGTGCAATGCAAAACTTCTTTACAGGGACAGGGGGGCTTGGATTGGGCAATACAAATGTGGAGTTGGTTACTTTAGCTGAAGATACAATTAGTGGGAATAATTTTAGAGGAGCCATTTCTATATTTGGTAATAATTCAATTATACAAGACTTTCAGGTAACAAGTGATAATCCGCAAGGGGGAGAAGTGATAAAAAGTTTTGCTGTGCCTTCGACGATTGCAGCAGGAGCGGCTAAGGGTGCCTATATGACAGACTTTTTAAGAGCTCCAGCAGGGGCTTCAGATGCCTTAGCTGAGGTTTATAGTGCCTCAGGAAAGAATCTAGGTATGCAAAATGGAGATGAAATTATTGTTAATGGTAATATTAATGACCAGAATGTGAATAGCACGAGTCCCATTATTTTTAATAATGGATCTGGAGGCGGAACGG
This sequence comes from uncultured Bifidobacteriales bacterium, assembly GCA_964557725.1. Taxonomy (GTDB): domain Bacteria; phylum Fibrobacterota; class Fibrobacteria; order UBA11236; family JADFYW01; genus CAZLBO01. Next base: position 4,288 of record CAZLBO010000087.1, read on the forward strand.
CTACGACAATGGGAGATATATTACAGGCAATAAAGGATACGTTTAGATTGCCACTAAATGATGGAACCCCTCAGAATAATTTTTCCGTAGAGATTAATGGGGGAGTAGGGGATAATATTCCTGATGGAGCTTTGGTGGTGAGGGGGATTCCTGGTTTAGATTTTTCACTTCAAAATATTTCAGTTCGTGCTATAGATAGTAATGGAGTAAACCCTAAGCCGACTAATTTTAAGGCAAATATGAGCTTTGTGGAATTACAAGCGGCTCGTGATGCAAATATCTATGATACTTCGATTACTGTTTTTGATGAAAGTGGTGCGAATCATATCTTAAATATGCAATTTATACCTACTGTAGAGCCGGGTCTTTGGGATTGGAGAATTAGTTTAGGGGGGGATGAAATTCCCCTTTCGGGAACTCAAGGTGAGATTGTTTTTGATCAGGATGGGACGGTTGCTTCTTTTACATTTGATAATAATGATGCAGAATTTGCTTTTGACCCTAATAATGGATCCGATGAGGTGCGAATTAATCTCGATGTAGGGGGGCCAGGAAACTTTCAAGGACTCACGCAGTTTAGAGCTCCTACGACAGCGACTATCACAAAACAAGATGGTTTTACCACAGGTGAATTAAAAGAAATATCAATTGGTGAAGACGGAGTGGTGAGAGGGATCTTCTCAAATGGTGTTCTTAAGCCATTAGCTCAAATTATGGTTGTTGATTTTATCAACCCAGGAGGTTTAGTTAAGGTGAATGACTCTGTTTATTCTGAATCAGCAAATTCAGGGGATGCCGTTTTTGTTTCTGCGGGAAATGGGCAAAGAAGTTCGATAAAGCCTGGGGCCTTAGAAATATCAAATGTAGAGTTAGCTTATGAGTTTACAGAGATGATTTCAACTCAAAGGGGCTATCAGGCAAATGCAAGGGGGATCACCGTAAGTGACTCATTGCTAGAAGAACTAGTAAACTTAAAGCGATAGTTAAAGTAGTGTCATTTTAAGGTTTTATTCATAGGTATAATAGTTACATGAAGTGATTGAAATAGATGCATGCACAAAAGTACAATGTCTATAAGGAATAAATGGTGTGATTAAAATAACTAAATTAAATAATGAATCAGTTTATGTGAATCCCGATTTAGTGGAGTTTGTAGAAGCAAGCCCTGATACGGCTTTGCTCATGCGAGGGGGAAAGAGAGTGGTGGTTCGAGATTCTGTTGATGCGGTTTTGGAAAGAATTTTAGAGTACAAGAAAAATATTTTTTCTAGTGTAAATATTAAAAAATAAAAGGAATGTAAGTTGGATTTAGGAAGTATTCTCGGCATAGTAGGAGGGATGGCGGTCATCATCGTTGTAGGGATTGGTCCCGCTAAAATTCCTATGTTTATTGATATCCCTTCTATGGGGATTGTAATAGGGGGAACTTTTGCAGCAATTTTTGTGGCCTATCCTGTGGCTCATATAAAGAATATTTCAGGTATTTTAAAAAATGTATTTAGCCATCAAGCCTTAGATAAAGTTGCCGTGATCAAACAAATTGTTGATTTTGCGGAGCAGGCAAGAAGAGAAGGTATATTATGCCTCGAAGCCAGAGCGCAAGAGGTAAAAGATGAATTCCTTAAAAAAGGAATTCAATTGGCTGTAGATGGGACAGAACCAGAGTTGTTAAAGGATATTTTACAAACAGAGGTGGGATTTCTTGAAGAACGCCACAGTAACAATGCGACACTCATGGGGGATATTGCCGCCTTATGTCCTGCTTTTGGAATGATAGGGACATTGGTCGGATTGGTTTTGATGTTGGCCAATATGTCAGATCCAAACTCAATTGGTCCTGCAATGGCTGTTGCGTTAATTACTACACTATACGGTGCTATTATTGCAAATTTATTTTTCACTCCCTTCGAAACAAAATTAAAACAATATTCACAAGAGGAGTTGCAGCTTAAAACCTTGATGCTAGAAGGAATCATGTCGCTTCAATCAGGAGATAATCCTAAGATTGTCCAATGGAAACTGGAATCTTTTGTTGACCCCGCAACTCGCTTGAAGTTGAATAAAAAATAATGGAGAAAGAGAAAAAATGTGAATGTAAGGTAGGGGCTCCTGCTTATATGATGACTTTTGGGGATTTGATGTCCTTATTGTTAACATTTTTTGTGATGTTATTGTCAATGGCTAGTTTTGAACCTGTAAAATATGCAATGACCGTGCAATCTTTACAAGGAGCTTTTGGTGTGTTAGAGAGCTTTCCTACTATTGCGATTATGCCTATTGTAAGAATTCCTAAAATGAGCAAAGATGATGATCAAAAGAAGGAATCCCAAAATGATGTAGAAAAGCTGAAAAAGGCTTTAAATGAAAAGTCAACTGGTGAAGGCATTAAAGTTAAGGTTACAGAAACAGGAATTGCAATTATGCTTTCGGACCCCATGACGTTTGCAGTGGGTAGCGATGACTTGAACCCTAAAACCAATGAATCACTTAAAGAAATTGCTAAAATTATTGATCGACGAAGTGATGCGAAAATTAGAGTAGAGGGGCATACGGATGATGTTCCGATTCACACAAAGAGATTTCCAAGTAATTGGGAGTTATCTTCTGCTCGGGCATTGAAAATTGTGCGTTCTCTCTCCAACTATTCAAAAGTAGACCCTGGGAGTTACAGTGCAGTAGGCTATGGAGAGCATAAGCCATTGCTCCCTAATATAAATAAAGAAAATCGAGAAAAAAATCGTAGAATTGAGATATATATTGATTATACAAAAAAGGAAAAATAATCATCGATAAGTGAGGTTATTATGCCAGAAGAAGAAAAAGAAAAAAAAGCAGCCCCAAAAGAGGGGGAAAATAAGGATGAAGGTAAAAAAGGTTCATCTAAAAAGAAAATGATGATTATAGGGGGCATCATTTTTGTTGTATTAATTGTGCAGGTAGGTACTGCGTTTCTATTGGTGAATTGGATTAAGGGAAAGGACCCCTTATTAGAGGAAATCAAAAAACAAAAAGAAGAAAAGCAAAGAGTAGAAGAAGAGAGAACAAAAATAGGCGCCAATTTAGAAGAAGCATTTAAAGTGACTGTAAATCTAAAAAGCCCTAAGGGGAGTCATTATCTAAAGACAACGATTCAATTTGAATGGGATGAAATTGAGTTTGTGGGCTTAAGAGGTCAAATAGAAAAGAGAAGAGCTAAAATATTGGATATAATTATTAATATTATGAGTACGCAGGATATTGAAAATATCTATTTGAAAACAGGTAAGCAGCGTATTCGAGAAAATATAAAATCGGATGTAAATAGTATCCTTCCTGAAAAAGAAGGACAAATTATTAATGTTCTTTTCCAAGAATTTATCATTCAATAGTTAAAGTAATACTTTAGGTATCTATATAACTATAGGTACTGAATGAGTGAAAATGGAAAAATAATCCATATACTTAAAGATTAGTTAATCATAGTACGCTTAAAATGAGAACAGAGGACAATGGCG
>CAZLBO010000088.1:0-7731 GCA_964557725.1 uncultured Bifidobacteriales bacterium
AAGAAACTTTCACATTGGTACTTCTTCTAAAGAACTGCTAAAGTCATTAATCACAGAACTTTCAGAATATATTCCTGAAAAAGAGATTACTCAACACTTAACTTTTGTACCAAAGAGTTACCTCGCCGAAGTTGAAAAAATAGACATGATGATGCATTTCAACATGATAAAAAAGTTAAAAGGCCTTAAGTTTAAGCTGATTGTACAAATGGAAAATACCCATGTAGAATTAATTGTAGTCGCAAAGGATTGTCCTCAACTTTTGACTTGTATTAGTGGGGCGTTAGCTAGTTTAAAGTTATTTATTCTTACGGCAAACATTTATACTCGACTCGATGGGATTGCAATTGATACTTTTAAAATCAAAAAAACTTTTTCTTCTCATATAAATATTAGTACGATAAAAGAAAATATAGAGTCATTGTTAGAAAAATACCTTTCCATGGAAGCCAGTGAATTTGCGATTGTCGAAGAATCCGTACAAAAATTAGAAGAAGATGTTTTAAGTGCGAGCCATGTATCAACAGGTGTAAAAGTATCGAATATTATTTCTGAGGATTATACCACTATTGATTTGTCTTGCGCAGATCATTTGGGCTTGATGTATACTGTCTGTAAAGTGTTTAAAGAGTTAGAACTCAATGTACATTTAGCAAACCTCACTGCAGAGGCAAATGTGGCATTAGATGCCTTTTATGTCACCGATTTGAATAATCGAAAAATCGAAGATGTTGAAAAGATGAAGCAGATTGTAAAAAAACTAGAGAAAGACTTAGTTGTTTTTACATAGATTCAACTAATGGTATGCCTAACAGGTTCATGGTGTTTTTAAGTACAATACGTGTGCAGAACACGAGATACAACCGTTCATATTCTTCATCACTATTTAACACGCGACAGAAGTGAATGAATTGGTGGACTTTTTCTGCCACAGAAAGAGCGTATTGGCCTAGGTGGTAGGGTTCATAGCTTTTTCCCGCAGTCTTTACTTTTTCGGGGAATTGAGCTAAAACATGAATGAGGTTTAAAGCGGCCTTGTCTTTTAAGTTCTTAAATTGAAGGGTTTTAGTAAAAGGGTTCTCATCCCCTTCTTCAATAGAACTTTTTCTTAAAATACTGCAAAGTCGAACATAGGCATTCATTACATAGGGCCCTGTATCACCTTCAAAGGCTAATACTTTATCCCATTCAAACTTAACATCATTAATACGTTTGGTTTTTAAGTCATTAAAAACGAGTGCGCCTACAGCAATGTTTTGGGCGATTGTTTTTTTGTTTGTTAAATCAGGGTTTTTGTCTTCAATAATCGTAGTAATTTTAGTTGTGGCTTGCTCGATAACATCCTTTAAAAGGCTTGAATGCCCTGCTCGTGTTTTTCCTTTTTCCCACTTGCCTTCTTTGTTTTTATTCAAAATCAAACCAAAAGGAACATGCTCACAATCAGTGGCCCATTCCATTCCCATCTGCTTAAGTACAATAAAAAACTGTTTAAAATGTAAGGATTGCCCATTATCTACAACATAAAGGTTTTTATGAAATTTGTATTCAGATTGTCGAGAACGTGCCGCACAGATATCTCTCGTTGCATATAAAGTGGAGCCATCAGATTTTTGCATCATAAGAGGGGGGAGTTCGTGCTTTTCAAGATCCACAATAAAGGCACCTCGACTGGGGGTAACAATTGCTTTTGTTTTTAACTCCTCAATAAGTTTTATTGCGTCTTGGGTATAGGCTGCTTCTCCTTTGTAGGAGTCAAATTCAACTCCAAGAATAGCGTAGATTCTTTTAAGTTCATTAAGTGTTGTATTCTTGAATGATTGCCATAGTTTTGTATAGAGTTTATCTCCCTGCTCTAATTGTTGGAAGATGAGGCGGGCTTTATCTTCTGTTTCAGGGTTGTTTTCAAGCTCTTTGACAAAGGCCTGGTAAAGTTTATTTAGCTCTTCAATAGTTATTTCTTTTAATGATTGTTCATCTGTAGGTAAACCTCGGAGTAAATACATGTGAATGAGTTTACCGTATGAAGTTCCCCAATCTCCTAGGTGATTAATGCGGACGACATGGTAGCCGTTTGCCATTAATAAATGACTAAGAGAATTCCCTAGCATGGTTCCTCTTAGATGATGAAAGGCTAGCTCCTTGCCCATATTGGGAGAAGAATAATCTAAGGTGATGGTCTTTCCCTTTCCTAAGTCATTTTTTCCATAATCAGATTTTTGTGAATAAACTTCTTTTAAGAGTTTTTCAGAAAAGAGCTCTTGGTTCAATAGAAAATTTAAATAGCCGTTAACTGCCACTACCTTTTCGAAATGATTGGGAAGTTCAAGGGAGTCGGCTAGTTCTTTTGCGATAAGCACAGGAGACTTTTTGAGGAGTCTTGCAAGTGTAAAGCAAGGAAGAGAAAAATCGGCATCAATATTGGCTGGGGGAATAGAAATTAACGGGATAATTTCGTCTTTGCTTGTTCCGACAGCCTTTTCAAGTAATAACCCGATGTCTTCTTTATAAGAATTCATCGTATTCGGATTCCTCTTCTATTGTGGTGATAAAATCAGCAGAATTAAGCTCAATCTGTTTAGCATCAGACCAAAGACGCTCTAGGGAGTAAAACTCTCTGGTTTCTTTTTCAAATAAATGAATGATTAAGTCTCCGCAGTCGAGCAAAGCCCAACGTGCACCTGCAGAGTATTCCAATTTTATTTTTGAACCTTGCTCTTTTGCTAAGGCTCTCTTCATTTTATTGAGAAGAGATTTTATTTGTGTTTCACTGACACAAGTAGCTATCAACACATAGTCAAATAAACTCTTTTGTGAGGTTAACTCTAATAAGGTAATGTCTTCCGCTTCAAAGCTAAAAAGTAATTCTAAGGCCTTGTTAAGGACGGGTTGTTGTTTTATTTGTTGACTTTCCATATATCCTCTGATAAAAATCTTTTCCTACAATAATAGTCGCAGATACCATACGGGCCGAATCAATGATTTGAACCCAGTTTTCTGTTTTGAGTATGGTAGCTAAATCTTTTGCTACTTGTAAACTATCTGTTCTGGCAATAATAATAGTTTTTTTATAGTTCCAACTGGGTGCATTGCCAAATTCTACAATATCAAACCCAATTTCAGCCAAAAAGTTCCTCATAGTCTCTGCTGCACCAGGGATTCCACACCCATTGAGGACTTGAACTTGCCCCACATTGGGGATAAACTCTACTATTTCTTTTTCATCTTTTTTACAAGCTGAAAAAAAGAGAAGAGAAAGGAGAGAGAAGCGAAGAAGAAAAAGCAAAAGGCTATGGACTCAAGAAAGAGTTTTGGCGTTGCTGGCCGGGAGCCTTCAGATTAATAAACTGAAGAGAGAAGCTCATTTTATCATTGGGCTTATAATCTAATCTTACTTTGGGAATGACAAAAGACCCCATCCCTTGAGATTGGTCGAGGTTGTTTTGATAAACGCCAGAAGCAGAAAAAGGGGTGTAGAACCCTAAATCCATAGAAAGAGATAAGGGGTTTGATAGTTGATAACTCAATCGATTGAGGTATAAGCCGTAGGAATAACTACCAGAACCAGCATAGCTCATAGAAGTGGAGTAGCTTTGTTGCATAGAGAACCGAGCGGGATCCATCAATGAAAAACTACTTTGAGTGTCTTTTGTTAAGAGGGAGTTTTTGTTGAATGGCTTAGAGTCTTTAAAACCTATTTTATGTTGATTTGCAAAGAGAGAGAGATTCAACAGGGTAAAGAGGAAAAGTGTTTTAGTTAATATTGACATTAGTAATATTATACAAATCTTTAGGGGATAGATAAAGGTTCATTTTGAGAATTGACCTTTATCACCAGTGGCTTGTGATTATCGGCTTCTTCTTCACCCATAAGTGCAAAAGCCATGATAATAACCTGGTCTTTAGGTTGAACAAGCCTTGCCGCCGCTCCATTGGCACAAATCACACCTGAGTGACGGGCTCCTTCTATAATGTAGGTCTCAAATCGGGCACCATTCGTCAAATTAACCACGAGTACTTTTTCATGGAGTTTCATTTGGGCTAATTCAATAAGATGCGCATCAATCGTTAAAGAGCCTTCGTATTCTAGGTTGGCATCGGTAACGGAAGCTCTGTGAATTTTACTGAATAAAAGGTTTCTCAACATTGTTTTAAAATTTAAAGTGAAACATTGCTTGTGGTTCGTTGGAGGGAATAAAAGAAAATGAAAATCTTTCTGCTCCACGATTATGTGTGAAACGTGTTCCTAAGTATCCTTCAAAACCACTCCAAATCATGGCTCCGAGGGTAAGTACTAGCCATTTGGGTTGCAGGGCTTTTGCTGCCGTATCATCTCTATTTAAAGCAAACAATGTGACTCCTGTAAGGGCAACGGCTGTCATAATTCCCCCTTTTTTGTAATCTTTTATGCCGTAGTTATAATAACCTGGTAAAAAGAAAGCGAGAACGGGAGTATAATTAAAACGAGTACGAGTATAGATGCTACGGTCAATATCATCATCCTCAAAGCCTTGTTGTTTGGCTTTATACCATTCGGATTCACTGACTCCCAAACCCTTCCAAGGGCTTGATAAGTATTCAGAAGGCATGATTCCCACTTCTAATAAGTTCATGAGCTTTGCCCGAGACATTCCTGCGGCTTTGACATCATCAAATTCTTTAGACGTGATACCAATGGTTTTATAGTCGAAGCCTTTCCATTCATTTTCCTTAGAAAATGTCATGTTGATTAAAAACAGAAAGCAAAGTGATGCCTTTAATAAATGCTTCATACTATCCCCCAGATTACACCCATAAATAAATATGCCGAGGGGGGGAATCGAACCCCCACAGGGTTGCCCCTACTGGATTTTGAGTCCAGCGCGTCTACCAATTTCACCACCTCGGCGACAGATGGAAATATAATTCAATTTTTTTGAATTAGGTAATATGGAATGCTTAAAGTCTTTAATTTTTTAATTCCGAAGCTTTCGGCGGCTTTTTTTGAGGAGAATAATTTACTCTGTACAATAAAAACCTTGGCAATACCCTTTGTACTCTCTTTAATCAGAGTCGTTACTTTTTTCTTTTTTAACTTCTCTTGTAAATGTATCGCATTTTGCTGAGAAGCAAAGACTCCTAATTGTAAATAAAAATAAGAATGGGTGCCTTCTATTTGGGGAGGGGGAGAGAGGTTGGCTGGTTTGTCTTTGTGGAGAAGCCTACTTTCCATTGATTGGGGGTAGTTTTGAAAAAGTTTTGTGAGGGCTGCTTGACTGGCAAGGGTGTCTTGGGTTTTAAGGGCAATTTCATATAAATAGTAAAGGATGAGCGACTGTTGATTTTTGTTTGCAAATTTTAAAGCTTCAAGAGCACTTTCTTTGGCAGACCTAAGGTTGTTTTGTAAGTAAAAGGTTCGAGCTAAGCCCTCTTGTCCTTGAGAATAATAAGGAGAAGACTTAATCGAGTCGATAGATTCAATAGATTCAATAGGAAGTGTGGTGAGGCGAAGGAAGTAACTCTTGGCGCTATCCACGTAGGTAATGTTTGACTTGCGGTAATTTAAACAAGCGTGCCCCATCCAATAGCAAGCCGAGTGATAGAATCTACCTTGAGGGAACCCTTGAATCACTTGTCTATAAAAGGAAATAGCCATTCCATAACTCCCTTTGCTGTAATAGAATTGTGCCATGTAAAAGAGTGCTTCTTCTTGAGGTTCTCCTTTGAGCCCTAATAAAAGTGCGTGCTTAAAAGAGAGAAAAGACTCTTTACCTTGAAGACTGGTTTTTCCCAATAAAAAATGAGCAGTGGGGCTTTGAGCGCTATCGCTAACATATTTTAGTGCGAGTTGATAAGTAGAGTCTAAGGAGTCGTTCTCATCCGCTTTTGACAATCCTATGAGAAGGGTAAGACAAAGGAAAAAAGAGAGACCTATCTTTCGGTTCTGGGCTAGCCAGAAGGGCAGAGTAGAGTTTTTAGGAAATAACGTCATCAGAGTTAAGTTGATACTGCGGGGTATGATCTTAACCAATTACTTTGAGTAGCTATTCCATGCTCCACATTGAGAGCAGTGCCATTCGGGAGTATTTTGTTTGTGCTGACAGGCAGAGCAAACATAGGACTGATTTTCAAAATATTGACTCAGTAGAGTAAATACGGGAGAATCGGGGGTGAGCTCTTGTTCTCCTATCCCTTGAATACAACTGATTAAGTCTTTTAATGTATAGTGAATATCTCCTTGGAACTGGTAGAGCTTTTCAATGGACTCTTTGGCGAGTTCTGGCTTTCCCATTTTCCGGTAATGCCGTGCAAGTGCTAAATGGGTGCTCCACTCGTGTTTGCCTTCGATGTGGCTTAGGTTTTGATAAATCCCTAATAATTTATCGTATTCTTTTTCTTGATACAAATAGCTTTCCATTTCCTGAAAGACCCAAGGGGCTTTTTCGGGAACATTCTCAAGCAGTAATTCCCAAGTTTGAAATATTTTTTTCTTTTTATTCTGTTCCCTATATAGACGAGCCAGATACATATACGCTGGAGCACATTTTGCGTCGAGCTTAATCGCTTGGGTGAGTAAATTCTTTTTTGCTTTAGAATCAAGGTCATTTTTTCTCAATCGCTCTACACGATATAAGGCCAACCGAGGGTTAGGGTCAATGCGGCTAAGTTTTGCGTAAATTTTCCATTGGGGCTCTGCTTTTTCATACTCCCCCTGTCGCTCTAATATTTGAGTGAGGGTGAGGCGCATCCCCGTATCATCAGGAATTTGGGTGAGCCTTTTTTCGGCAACAATCTGTGCTTGGGAAAAGTTTTTATTAGAGAGGTATGCTTTGATTAATTCAAGTTCAATTTTTTTGATGAAGGCAGAAGAATTTGTTTTTCTTAGGAGTAAGTCCCGCAATATCTTTTGCCCACGAATGACTTCGTTTCTTTTGATAAATAATTTAGCTAATTGAAAATAAGCATCTAATAAATCGGTATCATTTGAAACCGCCTTTGAAAGTAGTTCTACGGCTAAATCTTCTTCTCCGTCAATAATGGCATTGAGACCATTGTGATAGTCGGTGCTAGTTTGTAATGTCATGTTTCTGTGTCGTCCTTTTTGTCTTCTTCAGGAGGATTGATGGCTTCGACTTTAGAAATATCGTCTGTCAAGCTTTGGTTTCTCAATTGGTCAAGTTCACTTCGTGTGGTTTTAAGTTCGCTATTCGCTAATTTTAAGGCTTTATTGAGTCGCCTTATTTTAGGGTATTTAAATAAGAGAGCAAAGAATCCTCCAATAAAGGTTGTGAGGAGTAAAAGGATATAGAGACTAAACCTTTTGGTAAAGGTAAAAAACTTGATTTCTACATCTGAACAAAGGGAGTTCTTACTTTCCGTTAGTTTTTCTGTAAGGACGACTTCGTCATCTTCTACAATAGCACATAGCTCATTGCGACTTTCTATGAGGGATAAATCTTGATTAAAGGAATGAGTGACGCCTAGAATCGCTCTATTTTGAAAGAGGAAAATAAGAAAGACACCCACAATGACGCCAATGACTATTTTAAATGAACTGGAAAAAAAAGAAAGAATTTTTTTCATGAAATTTTCTCGACTAGTTTAAAAGTGAACCTGCTAGGGTTAATCCCCTAATTTCTTCAATGGTGGCAGAAACGATCATTCCCGCTTTCATCCCCTTCTTAAAAGGTACCACTACTTTTTTAAAACAGGTAGTTTTTCCATTAAACCTGCCACTCTTTTCATTATACTAAT
>CAZLBO010000089.1:0-7688 GCA_964557725.1 uncultured Bifidobacteriales bacterium
TCACCCCCCCCATCACTCCAAAACCAAGAAGGATGTAAATCATTTGTTTCTGCCAATAATTTGCGGCATCATCTACCGTTGCAGAGTAAATCAACAGTAAGCCAATAGAAAGCAAAGCCAACAAAGATCCTAAAATCACCCAATCGACTTTTATGAAATTAAGTTTCATTATCCGTCCGATTAAAAAAGTAATTCAAAACTTTGCCTGCTATGGGGGCTGCCATCGAGCCTCCGTGACCCGCATTTTCCATGATAATTCCTATGGCAATTTCAGGAGAATATAAAGGCGCTACAGCAATAAAAAGAGCATGAGTTTTACCATGGGGGTTTTCTGCAGAACCTGTTTTTCCGCCTACAATCACTCCTGGTACCCTCGCACGCCCCCCTGTGCCTCCAGGTTCTTCCACCACCATCCTCATAGCCTCAAGTATTACTTTATGATCTTCATCAGAAATACCTAGCTCATGGAGTACTTCTGGTTGATATTTTGAAATTAAAACACCCTTGTTACTTTCGATGCGCTTCATCAAATGGGGTTTATACACCACCTTTCCATTACCCAAACCAGCAGCCATATTAGCCAACTGTAAAGGTGTAATCAATTGCCCCTGTCCAATGGCAAGGTTTAGAATAAGCCCCCTCGTCCACTTCCATTTTAACTTTTTAAATCGAAGGTTATAGCTGGCAGAATCAATTAACAAGCCTTTACTCTCTCCATCTAAATCAATCCCACTATACATACCCATACCAAATCGCGTGGCCATATTATTGATTGAATTCATCCCTATCTGAAGGCCAACTTGATAATAATATACATCGCAGGATTGTTGAAAAGCTTTATAAAAATTGACTCGACCATGCCCATGTAAATTCCAACATTTTTGCCTTCGCTTTCCAAATTTATAAGAGCCTGTACATGCCTTATATCCCATATAATTGGGGTCGACCTGTCCCTCTTTAAAGCTCGCTAGGGAAACAAGTGCTTTAAATGTAGAACCTGGTGGGTATGTCCCCTTTACTGCACGGTGATATTCATTACTATTTTTTTGTGCTTTCTTTCGACGCTTTCCGACTAATGAAAAAATATTCCCGTTAAATCTTGGCCGAGAGAGCATCGCTAAAATCTCACCACTTTGAGGATCAATCGCCACCAATGCTCCACGAATAGAATCGGGAAAAGCATTCTCCGCTACTAATTGAAGATCAATATCAATGGTAGAATACAAATCATCACCCGGAACGGCTACATAATTTGCCCGCTCTTCAATAATGCCCAATTCTTGACCGTATGCATTTACTTCAATAAACTTTTTTCCATCGACTCCTTTAATTTTATCCTCGTAATATCGTTCAATCCCCTTGATTCCTACTTTATCTACTAGTTCATAACCCTGTGAAGTATATTCTTCCCTCGTTGCAGAATCCAATGTTGAAATTGAGGTTGTATAACCCAATACATGTGCCGCAGCTGTCTCAAAAGGATATTCTCTTCTCGAACTAATCACAGACACCACTCCCTGCAATTCTAATTGATGTTCTTCAATCACAGACACCACTTCAATTGGAGCATCTTCTAAAATGGGCAAGGGTTGAAACTTCCTCCAAATCCCTCTTTGAATCATTCTTCTCACCCGTGTCGAATCAAAAACATGAACGCCTAAGGTATCCTTAATTTTCATTAAGTTGCGAAAGACCCCTTCGGGATCTTTTAAATCAGCCCTTAAAATACAAATCTGATAAGAAGGTCGATTACGAGCTAATACCTCTCCATTCCTATCATAAATAAACCCTCTATTCGCTTGAATGCTTCTTGGCCGTACTCTATTTTTTTCTGATAAGCGAAAGTGATAATCATATTGTACAATTTGTAAATAATACAAGCGCGTGGCCAAAAGTAAAAAAATAACTCCTACAAAAATGACGAGCTTTAAACTTGTATTATTTCTATAAAACTGATCGTCTTGTAGGGAATCATCAATCATTTGATTCACTATTCCCAAATTTGAGATAATAAAAAATTGGAATCGCTATCAATAATGTTGTCATACCTGTAGATAAGCTCACCGTAAATAAATTAATAAGTGAAGTATAAAACCCCAATCCACTCGCTAAATTAAAGACAAAGTCATGCACTAACAACCCACTAAACAAAAGAATCAACTTTGTTAGTGGGGTAAAGGTAAAGTGACTTACATCAAACAAACCCACTAAATACCCCACTAAGCATTTTGAAAGTGCATGAGCTCCTAAAGTCTCGTAAGCATAGACATCCTGAACTAAGCCTATTAAAAGCCCTAAAAACACACCCATCACTGGCCCACGCCGCAAGGAAAAATACACAATGCCAAACAAAACTAAATCAGGTGTAAAATAGCGTGGAAGGAGTGACCCTAACCCTGTTTGAATTAACAACAGAATCGCTAAAAATCCAAACCGTACAGCAAACCGCTTCATGGGTCTTCCCCTTTTTCAACAATCCAAGTAGGTTTTTGCTCAATAACAAATACCTCTTCAACTAAACTCGGGTTTTGAAAGAGCTTTATCGAAGTCCTGCGAATGACATTATCATTCATACGCTCCTTATCGACCACAACTCCCACAGGAATACCTTTAGGAAAAACTCCACCTAAGCCCGAAGTCAAAATTGTGTCTCCATCTTGTACATCTAAATGACTCGGAAACCTTCCTATCACTTCTCGCATTTTATAGGATTCTAAAATTCCAATCACCCTCGATCTCTGAACCCTTATTGAAACCTTTGATGTTGCATCTTTCAATATTTGTACCATGGAATAATCCTGATAAACCTTTACTGTTTTACCCACTATTCCTTTTGTAGTTAACACAGCCATATTTTCAGAAAGTGAATCATTCGTTCCCAAGTTAATTATCCAAGTGGTTTCATACCTCCCTGGGTTTCTGGCAATCACTTCCCCTGCTAACAGGGTATACCCACTATCTGATTTATATGCTAACAACTCTTTTAAGCGACTATTTTGAAGTCCATACTGCTTCAATTGATCATTTTCATTTTTCAACAATAAATTTTGTATGCGAAGATTTTTATTTTCTTCATAAACATGGAAATAGCGTTTTTTTACTGACAAAACCGATTCAATAGGCGAAAGTACTGTAATGATAGCTACATCGTAAAAGACTCTTTTGCCTTGGCTCGAAAGGTTTAAAAGAATAATCGAAACGATAAAACAAACCATAAAGGAGAAGAAGCCTCTCCACATTTTAAAAAGGCCCAAAACCAAATTTAAAATTATCACTGTAATATTTCCTTCTTAAATAAAAAGGACAAAAGCTTTTTGACTAACTTTAGCGTCTGTCTAAAGTCATTAATACTTTCCGAAACCGATCTATATCTTCTAATATCCTAGCTGTTCCTTTACATACACAGACCATGGGATCATCAATAACATTTACAGGAAGATTTGTTTCTTCTCTTAATTTATCGTCTAACCCTCTTAACAGTGATCCTCCCCCTGTCATCACTATCCCTTTATCCACAATATCCGAAGACAATTCGGGGGGCGTATTTTCCAATGCCTTTTTAGCTGCTTCAATAATTAATGCAACAGTTTCTGCTAAAGCCTCTCTAATTTCCTCAGAAGTTATTTTAATGGTACGAGGGATTCCCGCCATCAAATCTCTTCCCTTGACTTCCATCGTCAATTCTTCTTTTAAGGGGTAAGCAGAACCAATATTTATTTTAATCTGTTCTGCAGTGCTCTCACCTATTAACAGGTTATGTACCTTTTTCATGTAAACTAAAATAGCCTCATCAAGCTCATCTCCACCCACTCGAATAGAAGCATCACATACAATTCCATAAAGTGCGATAACAGCAATTTCTGTAGTTCCTCCACCAATATCAATAATCATATTTCCACTGGCATCTTCCACAGGAATTCCCATTCCAATAGCCGCAGCCATAGGTTCTGCAACTAAGTAAACTTCTCTTGCACCCGCCTTCTGCGCGGCATCTCTTACCGCCATTTTTTCGACTTCAGTAATTCCTGAAGGCACACCAATTACAATACGCGGTCGGATCAAAAATAAAGGGTATTTCTGAACCTTTTTGATCACTTTGGTCAATAAACTCTCTACAGACTTAAAATCAGCTATCACTCCATCCTTCATCGGGCGAATAGCCTTAATTGCCTCTGGTGTTCGCCCAAGCATTTGTTTCGCTTCTTTACCTATGGCAATAGTCTTATTTGTTCGGCGTTCAATAGCTACAACTGAAGGTTCATTGATCAAGATACCTTTTCGTCCAACATGCACTAAAGTGTTTGCTGTTCCAAGATCAATGCCGATGTCATTAGATAATAATCCAAACACAATATGCCCCAAATTAAAGAGTGTTTAAAGCAAAATTAATTGTATTTAAACCTTTTCGCAACCGTTTTCTCTACTTCTTTTTTGAAGGGTTCACTTTCACGGTCGCTTCCCCCTTTAGTCTTGTTGAGGCTTGTGTGGTCGCACTCTTTAAAACAGGTTGATTGATGTGCTTAAGCTTTACTTCATACCTATCCCAATTACTTAAAGCATTCATATACCGGTACTTTCTTACTTGTTTAAGCTTTAACTTTTTTAGATAAAAAAAATGAACTTCCGCATAACCTCGATATAGCCTTGCTGTATCCCCTGTAAATTGAATAAAGTCTTCTATGACAAAGTAAGTTGAATCTGCAACAATAGAATCTAAACCCTTTAGCTTTAATTCTCCTAAAATATCAGCGAGATCTCTATTCGCAATTCCATCTAAACGTTCTCTTAGTGTTCCTTCTCTTGGGCCACAACCCTGTAAGGCCCAAAATAAGAGCATGAAAAAAATTATAGCTAAAGAATTAACCTTCATAAACTCAACGGCCTCTCTGGCCTTATTAAAGCCTATAATACAAGATTAGATTTAAAAAGAATAAGTAGCAGAGACTCTAGAAATAACATGGTGCTGAGGCCCAGATAACAGTGCTCCACCTGTATAAAGAAAGTCTTCGGCCAAAGTAGCATCAACCTTTAACTTCTCTTCTACATTAATGCCTATTCCAAAGCCAATATTATCGGAAGGTGTACCCGTAGCACTCGGGTTTGTCACCATAAAATAATCTCCATCTTGCTTTTGCAAAGCAATAAGCTTTTGACCGCCCACTCTTAACACTAGCCAGTCCCACCAGATATTTCGCTCTATACCAAATGATATATTAGCTCCATATAACTGTTTATCACTTGTTAAATTATCATGGCGACTAGGATCGTAATACCTAAGGTTACTTGAATAGCCAAAAAATGAACTACTCTGACTTAAGAACTCTGCTCCAACCCAAAAGAAACCTCTATCTAATGAAGCATTGATACCAATACCAGCGGTAATGTCAACGATTTCCTTCCCAGGTAAATTCATATTACTATAACGAAAAACAGGAACAACTTCTCCCTTAATCATTTCAAACGTGATAAACGCTCTTGCCTTAGTAAAAAAGGAGACATTTCGGTCAATAGAAGAAGGCCCAAAACCAATAATAGCCCCACCTACAGACAATTCACCATCAATATTCCGTCCAATAGGCCAATTCAAACCCAAGTTCCCCTTGTAAACCGTTAAGCTAATGTCAGGATCTAATCCACCAATCACCTTTCCATTTTCAAAGTTAGCACCATCTTGCAAAGCCATGTAAATATGAGCTCCTAGCATACCTCCGCCTCTCAGAGTTGCTCCAATAAAACCATCGAAATTGGTGACAGGTTGTGGAACCACAACGGTTGCACTTGAATCACTTGAATTTACGACAACGGAATCGGGAAGCAAGCTTAAAATAGATTCATCTCGTCGATTAAAAGCACCAGCAATACTATATTGTGGATAAAAGTTTCCTTCTTCTTCCTTTCCTGCAGAATAGGAGAAAATGCCTCCAAACCAAGGATCCTGAGGGTCTCTATTATACCTTGGATTCACATAAGAAACAGAGTCTACAAGAAAAGAGCCATCTTGAATCGCACTTTTATCAATATCATTGGGCAAAAAACTTCCCATTTCTCCAATGAGAAAGTTGGGGAAAACATTAATGTTAGCTGGATTATCAAAGATGCTAATATCATCCATGAAGAAAACAGCCTTCTTCCCCATTGACTCGACTCTAGCGAAAGATGCGAAAGCTGAATGACTAATGACACTTATAAACATAAGTGCCATTTTAAGACTAGTTGCCTTTTTCATATATATAAATCCCCGAAACTATATGTTAACTATAAAATAAAATCCAATGTGCAATGCACAACTTTAATCATGAGTTAAATATACTGTTTTTACTCAGAGAAAGTAAATGGAATTGTGACGATATCGTTACCAGAGCCTGTAATAGCCTCAAACTTCCAACGTCTCACCTTTTTCTTTACTTCAGCATCAAATGCGGGAATCCCAGTTGTAGAACTAGATATTGTCGCTTTAATCACTTTACCACTAGGTGCAATTTCAAACTTAATGTTAATCTTACCACTAAACCCAGGGTTCTTTTTCAAGTGTTTATTGTAAGAATGTCTTAAACCTGAGGAATGTGCACGGACAACTCTAAGAATAGAAGCGGCTGAACGACGGTTTCCACCATGTCCCATATCAATTTCAGAAGCAGATGGAGCTCTTAACTTTCCCTTAGCTCGGCCAGCAACACGCATGTCACTCCCTCCTAAAAGTCCGCCTAACATCCCATCAATACCACCAGAACCTTCAGCAGTAAATCCCTCATTAAAACCAGCATTTTTCTTTCCCTTACGGCCAGAAAATCTTGATTTACCTGTGGTCTTTAACATGGCGATATTATCTAATGATTTATTGATATTCTTCATTTTACTGTCCATCAAAGTATAAGCAGAAGCTGAAGAAGATTTTGATTTAGAAGTAAGTAATTTTAAAACTCCTACTCCATTAATATTCTTTTTCTTTCTACGTCCCTTTGCTTTGGCACCAGCACCACGCTTTTTGTGAACCTTTTTCTTTTTTTCTTTTTTCTTCTTTTTCTTTTCTTCTTTTTTCTTCTCTTTAAAATCAACAGTAGCGACTACGTCGTTGTTGATAACTTCAAGAATTTCAGGAAGAATTATTTCTGTAAAGGTAAAGTAAAAGCCTGCTGTGATAGCTAGGATAATACAGATAAAAAAGAATCTTGTTAATCTTCTATCAGATTCTGTTTCAAATTTCTTTAAAAACTGTATTTGCTCTTGTTTCGAAGATAAACTAGAAGATCTTTTTCCATATCTTCTATCATCATCAGCCTGTCTTCTATCTGAATTATTTTCTCGTCTTTTATCATCCATCAGATCAACCCTCTTCTTCGCGCTTAGTAACAGCAAATTTTACGTTTGTATAGCCAGAAAAACCACATGTAGCCACTACTTTTGTCACCACGTTATATGGCAGATTCTTATCAAACTGCAGGACAATTTTACCTGCAGAGGGAGCAATCATATTAGCCAAGGCAGCATCTTCTTCTTCTTTTCTTTTTTCCAAAAGAATAGGAGTGATCATTTTTAATTCAAGCGCCTCTTGCTTTCTTGCATCTTCCGTTTTCATTACCTGTTGATCATCAACAAGGATCCAATCCTGGTCAACAACAATAGCAATAGAAACCTCTTTAGGAGTTTGTGATTTTGCTGAAATAGGCAAAACCAAATTCTCCGCAGAT
>CAZLBO010000090.1:0-7665 GCA_964557725.1 uncultured Bifidobacteriales bacterium
CTTTTCTCATTTAAAAGAGAATGTGCTACATCAATATTTTTGTCCCCAATGGATTGGATACCCGTCATTTCAAGAGAACCTAAGTGCCCCATGACATTTCCCCCTCCAAATAAGGACGCTTGTAAATATTTCCTTTCAGAGCCCTTCTTTATCGCTTCCTCCACTAATTGGGGAATAGCATACACTCCTGTTTTTCCTGGAGGTAAGCTTGAATTATCAGGAAGTAAATAGTGATTGAGACCTCCCCATTTATTTTTTCGATCATACAAACAAACAGCCACACAAGATCCAAGAATAGTGGACACAATCGCCGGTTTTAGAGAATAAACACTTTCACCAGGAAGAATAAAAATAGATTCGGGGTTAGCAAGCATAAATAGTCTCTATAGCATTAATAATTATCATCTTATTTCCTTTTAACGTTCTTTTAATCTTATCTCTATTTATTACTTTTTTCAAGAATCACGTTCTTATTTTAATTGAATCAGCACCTTTTTTGACCCTATATCCAATTCAAACAAAGACATGGGTTTATAGCCTGCCTGCCGTGATTTTTGAATCACAGCTTCTACACTTATTTTCTGTTCTTTAAGGCTCTGCTTAAGATCCTCATCCATAAAACTCTCTAAATGTTCAATAGAATGTCTCGGTAAATCAACTTTTACCTTTTCCTTACCATTTTCAAAAACTTTTATTTCTAATACTTTTGCCATGAAATAAGAACCAAAGTCACCTTTTTCTTCCGAACCTATAGCATTCTGGGTACTCATATCCTTTAAAAGGGATTGATTTTCTTTTAAGACTCGATTGAGTATAGGGTAAAGAAAAACACCCGTACCCAATAGCCCTGTATAATAAAACAAACCTTGCAAGGATCGCATCAAGGGTAATAAGGATGCTGGCGCCGCTGTCATAAAATTCCAACGATGGGAGCCTAAAATATCCTTTGCTCGTTCTTTTCTATTCCATTGCTTTAAGTCATACCGTCCTCTAGATAAAAAAGGTTCTAATAAAAGATCTGTAAATGGCAATAGGGCTTGTTTTAAAGGGCTAAGAACATCCGAGTCAAAGCCTAGTCTTTTGTACCAAGGAAGCAAATCTCCTGCTCCTGTATCTGTTATCGACATTATTTTAAGCAGTGCATGGCTATGTCTCTCTGGTACTTCTACACAAGAACCATAATCATAAACAACCAATTGAACTTCCCCCTTTTTTCTGCGAAACCCAAAGTTACCTGGGTGAGGATCACCATGTAATAGCTTTAATGAAAAAAGTGAGTGAAAGAAAAACTCCGAAAACAAACGAGTTGCAGTGACTTTTTCCTTATGAGTCGCCGTTTTACAAAACTCAGAACAAGAAAGACTCTCTTCCCAATGACTAACGATAGTCATTTTAGTTGACCATTTTTTATAAGGAGTAGGTATCACGATGTTTTCATACTGAGAGAACCCCTCAAAAAACCTTTTTTGCATTTCAACTTCTCGTTGATAATCCATCTCTAGACTTAACTCTTCTTTGAGTATCTTTTGATACTCCCCCATAGAAAAGCCTTGCTTAAAAGTCGAGAACGTTTGAGTCAAAAGATTTAACATAGACTCATCCATTGTCATGTTTTCTTCTGCAAAAGGATACATCACCTTAACGGCTAATAACTTATTTTCTACTCCTTTTAATTGATGAACTTGTCCAAGGGAAGCAGAGATGCCTTTTTCACTTATTTCAAAAATAGAAGGTAAAGCACCCTCCCTTTCTAAAATACTTTTTACCTCCTCTATTGACATGGGGTCAATAGCTTCAGCAGCTTCTAAATGGGATTCGGATAATTCCTTATCAGACGACATCGAGAGTATTTGACTCATCTTAAGAGGGATACCTTTAAGTCCTGCTAATTTTTTTGCAAATAACTTTTGTGTTGCCTTTTTGGCCTTCTCCAAAGGCATAAAACGAGACACCGTCCCTAAAACAGCCAGCCCTCCATACGAAAGACCACGACCCGCCTTGATCAATTGAGTTCCATTGCTAATGAGAACTTTTCATCTGACACGGTATAATTCAAATCAAGCAAAAACTCCCGATTAAATTCTTCTGTCACTATTTGGGGAATCCCAATTTTGTAAATCGTATTTTGACCTACCAAGGATCGCATCAGCAATCCCCCTATGGAATTTAAAACCTCACATAGTGCATCCACTTCCTGTTCTTCCTGATTCTCTGTTGCCTCTCCACCTGTAACCATTTCTACAATGGCTTGCATTAAGGTTTTAGGAAAGGAAAGATAAAGAATTCCCACTTCTTTTAAGGTAATAGAAGCTGTTGAATGTTGAATAGATGACCAATCCACTAAAACTTTGTTCTTTCCTGTTAACAGTAATGGTTCTTCAAAAAGAATCCCTTCTATGGTGGCACCCACGGCAGTTGTCATGCCCTCAGTTAATTTATTGTGTTCAATGCTCATACGATTACCTATTTTTATCCGTTGTTATTCATTTACGGGAAGAAAGCTCTTTAAACCCCGTGCCAGTTTATTGGGAGAAATAGGTTTTTCTAAAACTCCAAAAGCCCCCTGAGAAATTAATTCCCTTTTTTTTGCTTCATTGATTAAACTAGATACAATAAGAATAGGAAGATTGCTTTTGGGGTCTGATTTTATTTGTTGTAGCATTTCCAAGCCATCCATCACAGGCATATTAAGATCGGAAACGACAAAATCAACCTCTTCTTCTTTCAAGATTTTAAGTACTTGACTGCCGTCTTCTGCTTGAATAAATTTTGATCCTGCAAACCCAATAATCTCTAAGCACCTTCGTGTCACCATCCGAGCTGTGGAAGAATCATCTGCAACTACTATTTTTTTCATATAAACACCACCTAAAATTATCTCATTTTTTTTCGATAACCCGAACTTTTTTCATAATTAAATCTGTTATTTTATCTAAAGGGGTGACTTCATGAACAGCCCCTGCTTCCACAGCTGATTTAGGCATCCCATATACCACACAACTGGTTTCATCTTGTGCAATATTAATTGTACCCACCCTAAACATAGACAACATCCCTTTTGTTCCATCTCTCCCCATACCTGTTAGCATCACCCCTACCGCCGAATTTCCAAAGTTTTCTGATGCACTCTGCATTAAAACATCTACGGAAGGACAATGACCCGAAACATTTTCACCAGGTTGAGAAACTACCTCGAAACCCCTAGGCCTTTTAATTACAGATAAATGACAACCCCCTGCCGCAATAATAACTCTTCCCGATTGAATGGCATCTCCTGTTTCTGCTTCCTTTACTTCTACTGCACAGATCTTATTGACCGATTCGGAAAAATGTTTTGTAAACCCAGCAGGCATATGTTGAACCACCAATACAGGGGGTGCGTTAGGAGGAAGCTTAGTTAAAACAACCTTTAATGCCTCCGTCCCTCCTGTAGAGGCTCCTATCACAATAAATACAGGTTTTCCATTAGCGATAAATGCATTGGGAAGTACCTTTTTAGGTTCTTGTGTAGAAACCTT
Source organism: uncultured Bifidobacteriales bacterium (assembly GCA_964557725.1). Lineage (GTDB taxonomy): Bacteria > Fibrobacterota > Fibrobacteria > UBA11236 > JADFYW01 > CAZLBO01. Next base: position 3,519 of record CAZLBO010000090.1, read on the forward strand.
TTTTGGAGTCATCACTTTTATTCTTTTTGCAGATTTAATAATAGTGCGCAATTCTAAGAGCATTGTTTTTGGCGAACGATTTTTTTCTGCAGAAGGTTTTGTGACAATTTCGACTGCCCCAGCCTCCAAAGCCCTTAAAGCAATATGTTGTCCTCGTTCTGTATGAGAGCTTACCATAATGGTGGGAATAGGCCATTGGGGCATTAACTTTTTCAAAAAAGAAACCCCATCCATTTTAGGCATTTCAACATCTAAAGTCATTACATCAGGCCTTAACTTGACTATTTTATCTCTAGCCATATAAGCATCAGAGGCTGTACCTACAACTTCAATACTAGGGTCTTTTGACAACCCTTCTTTGATCATCATCCTTGCGACAGCAGAGTCATCCACCACCAACACCCTAATTTTAGATTCACTACTCATCCTGGCTTCCTATAACAAGCGGGTAATACATATTCTAACTCTTTTGTAATTCCATTTAATGATTCGGCATGCCCAATAAATAAATATCCTCCAGGGTTTAGTTTTTGGATAATTTTGGAGACGAGTTTTATCTTAGTGGGTTCATCAAAGTAAATCATGACATTTCTAATAAAGACAACATCAAAATTCGATTTAAAAGGAAGCGGGTTCATCAAGTTAAAGCATCTATAAGTAACTTCTTTTTTAAGCTCTGGTTTTACTTCTACCATTCCATTTTTTAATTCTTTAAAATATTTTTTATATAATTTATCAGGAAGCTCTCTCGCTCCTCTTTCCTCATAAACACCCTGGGTCGCCTTATCTAAAATATCCCGTGATATATCCGTGGCCAATAACCCTACATCCCATTGAGAATAATCCATTCCTAAATACTCTTTGATAAGCATCGCTAATGTATAAGGTTCTTCTCCTGAAGAAGCAGCCGCACACCAAATTCTGAATACCTTTTTCCCCATGGCCTTTCTTCGTTTAATACATTGTGGTAAAGCCGTTTTCGAAAAATACTCAAAATGAGAGGATTCTCTATAAAAGAAGGTATGATTGGTTGAGATTTTATTTATCAGTTCTGTGAGAGCTTTTCCATCAGGGTTCTGAATGACAAAATCATAATATTGTCGGAAATCTGTAAAACCCATGGCCCGACAAATCTTTTGCAAGCGACTAACGACTAGGCTTTTTTTTGCTTCTGTTAAATAAATTCCTGTTTGTTCATAAATCAACTTTGTCAAGTCATTGAACTCTGACTTGGAGATTGGCATACTGCCCAGTTTAGATATTTCGGTCGTATTGGTTGAGTTCATCCCATTACCTTTAATCCTTTAAATTTCTATTTCTTCCCGTTTATTAGAGGTTACCTTAATCATTCCTGTTGAAACCGCAACGGAAACCGTTCGACTAATCGTTCCTGATACATCCTCTGCCACAGGGCCCATTCCCAACTGCCACAATATTTTTTTAATGGCTAAAATATTTCGTTTTCCAATATTAAAGACATTTTTGCGATCCTGAATATTTGATCCACCAATTATTTTAACTGAAACTCCACGAGTTCCCTTTTTCATGCCCCAACTTTCTAACTCTTTGAGTAACAAGGGGATTCCTGTATCGGCAAAATACCCTGGTAAAGCCTTAGCCCTATCAGGGTTTGTTTTGGATTCGGGTAATGCAATATGAACCAAACCTGAAGCATTAGAACGGGAGTCGCGAATGACTACTGCCACACAAGACCCCAAGGCAAAGGTTTTTAACCTATCGCCTTGGCAATTTGATGCACAAAGTTCTCCAATACCTGCCACATGATCTGTCATTTTTCTCCTATTAATTTTTATTTACTTAGTTCTTAAAATTTACCGAAGTCGCTATCGTCTAGGTTAATGACATCACCCGGTGTCGCAGTTGCTCTTTGTTGTTTAACCACAGGCTTATTGACCGCCAAGTCAGAAGGTGAAGCCATTGTTCCTCCAGAAGACTGTTGAGCCATAAATGCTTGAAAAGCCTGTAACATTTCAGGTGAAATCCCTCCTATTCCGCCAATCTCTTCCGTCTCCTTTAAGGAGAATCGACCTAACATTTCGGTTAGTTTTTGTGCTTGGGCGTTTAGCTGTTCTGCCGCACTTGCACTTTCTTCTGATGAAGCCGTATTTTGTTGAGTCACAGAATCTAACTGTGTTAAGCCTTGATTGACTTGACTAATTCCTTGAGCTTGTTCATTACTCGCACTGGCAATTTCTCCCACAAGGTCTGAGACCTTCCCAATGGAGTCTACAATTTCTCCTAAAGCACTCGATGTTTTATTAGCAATGTCGGTTCCACTTTTAACCTTATTAATCGAGTTCTCTATCATATCCGTGGTTTCCTTAGCAGCCTTTGCACTTCGAGCCGCCAAATTCCGCACTTCCTCTGCCACTACGGCAAAGCCCTTTCCATGTACCCCTGCCCGAGCCGCTTCGACAGCTGCATTTAAGGCCAGTAAATTGGTTTGAAAAGCAATTTCATCAATGACCTTAATAATTTTTGAAATATTTTTACTCGATTCGTCAATATCACCCATAGCACCTACCATGCTTTGCATTTGTGAATTACCCTCTTGTGCGTTGGTTCTCGCTGTGGAAGCTAAAGTATTTGCTTCCTGTGCATTTTCTGCATTTTGTTTGGTCTGACCAGAAAGTTCTGTCATAGAAGCTGTAATTTCTTCTAAGGAAGACGCTTGCTCCGTTGCCCCTTGAGAGAGAGACTGAGAAGAAGAAGCGACTTCTGTACTTCCATTGGATATTTGACCTGCTGCGGCATTAACTTCTGTTAAAATTTCATTCAAATTATCTAAGGTTGCATTGAGGGCGTTTTTTAGGGCGGCATGATCCCCAGCGTAGTCACCAGTAACATAAGCCGTCATATCACCTTCTGCCACCTTTCCTAACTGCTCTCTAATTTCTGCAATAGGTGCGACTGTTTTTTCTACAATATCATTGATACCTGCTAGCATGGGTTTATAGATGTCATCCATTGATTCCACAGAACCTCTCACACCCAAATCTCCATTTTCAGCGGCTTGAATCAACTTATCAACCTCATCTCGATACCGTTCTCGTGAATTATTATCAAGCCACTCTACGGCATTACCCAACTGGTTTCCCTCATCATCCAATAAGGCCATGGCATTTACCCCAAAGGACAACTTCCCAATTTTTAATTCTGATTGAACAGGTAGACCTGCTACATCACCAAGGAGACCTCTCTGATGAGCGGGATTGACATGAAATCCATCAATATTTGTTCCTACTAAAGTACTTACATCAAATTTAGGAAAGGTCTTTCTAATTTCTGTTTGATATTTGGTCATCATTTTTTCACAAGCAGGATTCATAAAAGTAATATTCAAATCCTTGTCGCAAATCATCAAGTTAGTGCTTAAGCCCTGAATCATAGAGTTCATTCTTGAAACTTCTATTTTTTGAAATTCCCGTTGTGTTACATCTTGCCATTCTAAATTATTACCAATATATTCACCCTTGCTATCTCTCATGGCTGTTACATTCAATTCAAACTTTTTTGTTCCCACTTCAATAATAGCGGTATGCGGTAAATTTGTCGGATCACTCAAAATTTTTCGTTGATGAGCTGGGTTTGTATGAAACCCATCAATACAAATCCCAACAACTTTTGCCGAATCAAATCCAGGAAAAGTATTTGTAAAATCTTTGATATTTTCATTCAGCAATCTTACCGTAGCAGGGTTTACGGCTGTGATAATAAGATCCCTATCAATTTGCATAGAAGCTGTCCCAGAACCATCAATTGTTGATTGCAGTCTGACGGCTTCATTCGTTTGTTTAATGGTCTCCGTCATGTTTTTCCATTGCACTACATATCCAATTTTCACACCATTTGAATCAACTAAAGCTTTGGCTTTTAATTCAAAAATAAGTTCCCCAGGGTTAATTAACGCTGTGTGTGTTTCACCTAAAGGAAGGCTTCTTAATTTCTGCTTAATGGGTTCAGGGTCAACATGAAAACGATGAATAGAGCCACCCACTACTGCATAGGGGTCAAAATTACCTAACGCTTTGGCCAAAGGCTCCCGCAACTCAACAAATGAACTTTGCGAAGCCTGATTAATGTAAATGATATTTTCATCTAAACCAGCAATAATAATATTTACATT
>CAZLBO010000091.1:0-7654 GCA_964557725.1 uncultured Bifidobacteriales bacterium
GCACCATGCTTATCAAGATTCATCTTATCTTTCATTACGTTATATTGAATACCGCCATAGCTTTGGTCTACCCAAGGGTTTTCAAGTACACCATCAAACTCTCCTAGATCATCAATGTAGTTATCATGCAGGTAATACTTTCCGGGGGTGTTATCATCGTCATCAAACCAGAAAGGGTTAATGTCCTTTTTGGTAGGGCCTGTTTTGTAATAGTTTCCTACAAGGTTAAATCCGAGTTCATTGGCAGGGTTATGATGGACAAATCCTGTGGTAGAATTATAGACAACATTGTTGCGGATGTCTGAAGGGCCATTTGCTACCGCAGGGGTTCGGTGATTGTGATGGGCAAAAAGATTGTGATGAATGGATACAGGGCCACCGTCTGGGCCATTGATAAATGCGAAGTTATGGTTGTTTCCATCTGGATGTCCTGCGTTAGTGGCAGATGCTTCTATTGTACTCCATTGTAAGATAACACTTTTTGCAGAATACAAATCCATGCTTTCATCAGTACCCCATGATACCGAGATATGATCAAAAATTATATTGTTACTTAAAGAAAATTGAATTGCATCTCCCTGATTCCCCGTAAGTGCAGGGGGGCGGACTCGAATAAATCGGACAATAATGTTATCGATACCTGCTTTATAGCTCGTCCAAAGTTTTCCCTTAATGGTAATACCGCCACCTGGTGCAGTCTCTCCTGCAAGGGTTAAATTACCATGCGTAATAGTGATATCTGCTTCAATGATACCAGAAACATCAAATACAATGATGCGAGAACCCGATGTAGCAACGGCTTCTTGAAGGCTCCCTGCTCCTGTGGCATTTAAAGTGGTGACATGAATCACTTTACCACCTCGACCCCCAGTTATCTCAGCAGAATGGCCTTCGGCTCCGGGGAAGGCTGGAAGTGCCCAAGGTAAGCCCGATGTGAACAAGATTATAAATGAAACCCATGATATAATTTTATGCATCTGATCTCCAAAGAAGAGGTTATGGTGTGAGGGCTAATGTTATGCCATCATCATTTTGTACTGGAGGAGGGAAGTGTGATTAATACTCTAAGATTTTTTGAATATGTCCAGTACTTGAACTAATATACCCCATTTTAAACCAACTTAGTAGACAGAATAGAAAAACAGTTGTTTAAAACTGAATTCGCACCACACGATTTCGAGGGGTCTCATGACTCATCATAAACAAGGGTTCGTGAGCAGAGCCTATCGAAAAAAATAATAAAAAGAAGGTTGATGTTTTTATCTTCATTATTTTCCCATTGCGTCAAGGATGGGGCATTCACTCACAGAGCCATTCCCATCGCAGGCATCAACCAACTTACCTAAGGAAGTTTCCATTTCTTTTAAGATGCTTACTTTTTCCTGAATATCTTTGATTTTTGTAACGGTTCTTTCTTTGATGCTTCCACAGGTACACGCAGGATCCATTTTAAGAGAAAGAAGCTCTTTAATTTCTCTAAGGGTAAATCCGAGAGCTTGGGCTTTCTTTATAAATAAAATTTTATCAATAGTATCTGTTTCATATAATCTATAACCAGATTCAGAACGATTTGGGATAGGTATTAACCCCGAACGCTCATAATACCTGATGGTATCAACCTTTACTTCCGCTCCCTTTGCAATTTTACCTATTGTCAATTGATTCATTATAACCTCTTTTAATAAGATAAACCTTAGACCATAGTCAAGAGTCAAGGGCTTTCTTTTATATAATAAGAAAAAAGGAAGAAAGATTTTTTTTCGATAAAATATAAGGTTCTGGTGCTTTTAAATTGTCGTTGATCAGTGCGCCTTGTTTGTTTGAACTTGATGATATTGTGAATCCAGATTCAAAAACTCAACCAGCTGCTATTAGAGCAGGGCATGATGTTATTATGAATGACAGTGGTAAATTGACTATTACTGCTTGTTTTTCAAAAATAAATCTAATAGATTGTATTGAAAATAGAATCAATCATCAACAAAGACAGATGAAAAATCAGGCTCAAGACGGGCGGTAATCTCTGTTAGGACTTCCTTGGAAAGAAAGAAACCAGAGTCAATTTTATGTTTAATAGAGGCAACAATAGAATCTCTATCTTTTCCTGTTTTCCAGATGAACTTTCCCTTATTGAGCATTCGTTTTGTCATATCAAGCCTTTTTATTAATATCGGATGTTGCCGAATAAAGCTTGATAGAAATCGTTGTTAATTTTTATTTACCTGTAGAAAGGCGGCTGATGAGAAACTCATCGAACCCTCTTTCCTTCATCACTTGTTGAGTTTTTTTGATATCGTAAGGAACTCGAATAATTTCAATTTCTAAAGTTTCACTATTACATAAACACCAACACGCAGTCGTAATTCCATCTCTGGGTTGGCCTACACTTCCCACATTAACTAAAAGTCGTTGGTTATCTACGACTTTGTGATCCAAGTATTCTGAGACTTGATAGGACTGCTCTTCTTCCTTAATCACAATCACAGGTAAATGGGTGTGCCCAATAAAACAAATGCGTTGGCTAAAATAACTAAAGGCATCTACAGCTTCATCCAAAGTGGCAATATACGTCCAATCAGCAGGGGAGCGTGGGCTGGCATGGACAAAAGCGAGGGGGCCTTCATCCATTAGATAAGGCCATTTTTGCATGGTATCAATTGATTCAGGAGAAAGTACCTTTTTGGTCCATTCAATTGCATTTTTCGCGAAAAAGTTAAATTGATCCGCCGATTCTCGACTCAAGGCAACACTATCATGATTCCCAATGATGGTAATGGAGCTTGATTCATCAATTAATTTGATGCACTCGTTAGGGTAGGGGCCATAACCCACTGCATCTCCCAAGCAGACTTTTTTCTCTACCCCTCTTTTCTTCATGGATTCAAATACCTTTGTCAAGGCTTCGAGGTTTGAGTGAATGTCTGAGTAAATTCCATAAATCATTGTAATTTCTCCTTGGCAACAATATAATTTTTTTCTTTAAAGTGGGAACCGGTTGCATTGTCCTTTGTTTTCTGGGTATGATTATGAGGCAGGAAAAATGAATGATAAAACTCATACTGATAGAGTCAGAAAATAATATAACAAGCTACTTCCATTATCATCGAGCGAAGTTCTCGTATCAAATTCGTTCAACCTCAAATCCTCAAGAGGCTGTGGAATGGATTGAGAAGGATCCCCAGCAGATGTTACTCATTGAGTTAGAGTATTTTTATACCTTAAGCAATCAAGTGACGGAAGGCTTTATCAATCAAAGGGTTCCTATAGGTATACTGTTTCTGTCCAAAGACCCGAGTTCTTTTTTAGATCCTTTAGAAGTACTGAATTTAGGGGGGCATGGTTGGGCTCACTTGGCATTGCCTTTTTATGAAATGGATTTAGCTATTAACCGAATTCAAAAGGAGGCACAGTTATTAAAAACAGAAAAGAGAGTGGTCAACTGGATAGATTTCAACTTAGCATCGGATCAATCTATTTTAGGTTCCGTAAATAAGTTTATTAATTATTTGCTTTGCTATACATTGATAGAGAACAGGGGCGCAGAAAAGTTTGGGTTTGCTATTAATGAGTTGCTACTCAATGCCTTAGAGCATGGGAATGAGTATAACGAAAAGAAAAGAATTAAAGTTTCCTATGTGGGGTTTTCCGATAAAATAATTATTAAAATAGAGGATGAAGGGAGCGGGTTTTTAGCGAAAGATGTATTTGATCCTTTGAAAGACCCATTAAAAGTAGCTTTACAAAGGAAGAATGAGGGCAAAAGACCTGGTGGATATGGGATTGCGATAACGCGACAGTACGTTGATCAAATGGAACGAAATGATAAAGGCAATGTTCTTTTACTTACAAAGAATATTTCTGGTTGAACCCTGTGTTTTTGAGATTAATTAATTAATTTGGTGCTCGGTATAGGTTCCCATCGTCTAGAGGCCTAGGACACGGGATTTTCAGTCCCGGTACCGGGGTTCAAATCCCCGTGGGAATGCCAATTAAAGCCCTCTTCGGAGGGCTTTTTTGCGTTTAAATTTGAGGGTGGGTGCGGGGTGGGTGCCAGGGACGCTTGGTCCCTGGCACCGCGCGTCCCTGGCACCAAATGGGGACACGTCTAAAATTTGGGCTTAAAGGGCATTTGACGGGCTTTTTCCACAGTGAATATGGAAATAGGGGAGGTAGATTTTTTACTTTTAGCCGAATAGCTGATATTTTTTTTATAGCCAACCTATCACAAAAAAAAAGGTTACCTTATTTTTATGGTTTGAGAGAATTGAATTATTGAGTTTAATGTAGGGGAGAAGTGCATCATGCGAATAGGAATTATTTTTTTAGGATGGATCTGTTTTCAAACTGCTTTTAGTAAAGAGTATCAGGTTGGGCCAACTCGTGAATTCAAAAAGCTACAGGATATTACTAACTCTCTCAAACCTGGGGATGTTGTCTCAGTAGATGGAGGGGTGACTTATCCTTGCGGAGTGAGCTTTGATGTAAGTGGAACAGAAAATAATCGAATTACGATTCAGGGAATCAAAGAAAAAGGCAAACGACCTTTGCTTACGGGTAACACTCGTTTATGTATGGATATTACGGCTAATTATCTCACCTTAAAAGGCTTTGAAATTACTGGAGGAACAAAAGCTGCCATTGGGCATTATGCACATGAGATAGTTATTAGTGATTTTAAAATTCATGACGTTCCTAGAAATGGAATACTGGGCTATGGCTCAAACTCGGGTAGCCTAACACTTGAATATACGGAAATATATAATTCGGGTTGGTCTGCTGGCACACCCTATGCTCATCAAATATATATGGCAACGGATGAAAAAGCGTATCCTAATGCTGTATTTCGGATGCAATATTGTTATTTGCATAGTGGAAACGGGGGGAATAATGTTAAGACCCGTGCAGGTCGCAATGAGTTTTATTATAACTGGCTTGAGACTTCGGCCTTTCATACACTTGAATTGATTGGCCCTGATGCAGAAGATAACTCGGGTGTAAATGAGTCTACAAAAAGAGAAGACAGCGATATTGTAGGTAATGTGATTCTTTGCCAGACAAACATGGCTTGTGCTCGAATAGGAGGAGACGGCACGGGGCAAACAAAAGGTCGCTACCGGTTTGTGAACAATACTTTTGTATTACAAGGTAAGGGAGATGCTATTCGTATGTATGATGGTGTTGAGAGTATTGAACTACATAACAATGTATTTTTTAATAAGTTGAATACGGGTACCATCACTATAATTGATGAAGACGATGGTAATTGGGTGAATGGGAGAGTTGTAGGGGGAGGCAATAATTGGATTCAGTCTGGTGCCGCTAATATTCCGAGTTCTACAGAATTGCTTAAAACGATTAAAGGGGATGACCCTGGTTTTGTGGATGGGGCAAATAATAATTTCAATCTAGCTCTGGGTAGTAAGCTAATTGGTGGGGGAAAGGCCTCGCCACCTACTATTTCAGCTCACCCGTTTTTAAACCCTTTGTTGATTCCGGTTTTTCAACCAGAAGAAAAGTCTGTTCCTGATGAGGGAAAGCAAAAAACTAGGTTGAATGGGGTATCTATGGATATTGGTGCATATGAGTATTTGAAAAAGGTATCTATACAGCGAAGCTACAGAAAGAACCAGATTATTCCTGTAGCCCCTCAGGCAATTTTTAATGTTCTAGGTCAAAAACAAAAAGTAAACTATTCAAGATTTATCATCATAGAGGTAGGAAGAACGACACCATCAACAGTTCCCTTGATAAAGAAGACTCCAGAGATGTTGTCAGAATGAAGAGCTTTGATTGACTCCCATTTAGCTTGATGTTTCCCCGCTTTTTGATGACCGCTCCATAATGAGAGTAGTTTTTTACCTTGTAAACTATATAAACCCACTTCTACGTTAGCGGCAGTAGGTAGTTGTAAAGTGATATTCACATTAGGAGTAACTTTAATAGAATACATGGTTAAAGGGTTATTCAATGAATATTCTTGACGGTAAATAGCCGAAGGCTCTCCTACTCTGATACGGGATAATGGGTACCAACCTTCTGAATCTTTTCCCTCTATGGCCAGTTGAATTGCTGGTTTTTTTGTGTCCTTAAATAGTAACGCAAACCTCATATTGTAATCACCTTGCGAAAGGTTTTTGGGTAATGGAATATTCTCCTTAAGCTTAATAGAGCCTGGTAACCATTTGCGCACATCCACATTAAAATCATGTTTAATTGTTTGACCTCCATTTACAGGTGTCAATTCCATTCGCAATAGGTATGTATGGTAAGGGGGAGCCACTCCTTTATTTTCCCAATTCATTTCAATTGGAAATGAAGCACCAGAAGCGACAACTTTGGGATGTTGCAAACGAGTGATTTCGAGTCGATAACCCATTTTTTTTAGGGCTTCATAAAGGTCTTTTTGGTAAGCATCAGGGATTGGAGAACTTTTAACATTCATACTAGACATGTGCCATTCTAAGCCTTTGGCCATGGTTTTAGCAAGATCAAACCCCTTTTCATGCTGTTTTTCAAAGTTCCAGCAGATCTCAAAAGAAACCATACCCTTCTTCCAACAATCATCACAATTTTTGGCTGAAGTAGGGTATGAATTTTCCATGTGATTCCAGTTTGTTCCAAAGAACCCCCAGTCACCAAAACAATCTCCTCTCCATCCAGTACCCTTACTTAAACCATAAACTTCTTTGGCAAGGCCAATAATGGGTGTATTGGGAAAAGTAGCCAAATGTATATTCACATTTCGGTCTCTCATTTCTTGAGTCCACATGGGTACTTTATCTTTTGTACAAGCGGAATTATATTCACCCCAGCATCCAAAAAAACCTAAGTCAATATGATTAAGATCAGGGTGTCCATCATACCGTTTACCCAGTGCCTTCATTAATGCCTCTACATCATCCATAAAGGCTTTATTGTAATTTGGCCAAAATACTGTTTTAAAGGAGCCTCCATCAGTCCCAGCACTTACAGTAACCCCTCCTGCATCATCAACTACATATTGGGGAATACATGTTTGGCAACCGTAATCGTTTACAGACATTATACGTATCCCTACTCGTTGTCCATTGTCGCGAGCTTTTTTTAGTTTAGCATCAATTTTTGCAAAATCAATTTGTCCTCTTTTGGTTTCAATATCGCTCCAATGAAAGCGCCAGTAATATATTTGACTAGGCGGGTACGATTTAGGCTGAGTGCCTTGATGAAAGGTCTCCACACCAATCCCAGGGTTATGTAAGACCGAATCAATACTTTTGGGGCTAATTACCACTTGAGGTTGAGACCAAAGAGCCCCTATCAACATGACTAATAGTGTTTGTATAACATTTTTAAACATTTCATTTTCCTTCTTATTGATAGAGGTTTTGTACAAAAATAAGATTATTTAAGTATCACTACCTTTTGAATTTTATTGAATTTATTTCCTCGGATACTTACTTGATAGACTCCAACAGGAAGCGCTTTATTTTGATCACTTTGTCCGTTCCATGTAATAGAGTGGGAGCCATTTCCGATAGTTTTTTTATTCATTAAGCTTTTAACCATTTTGCCTTGAGAGTTATAGACATTAATAGAAACCTGCTCTTTACTAGGCAAATTAAAAGTAATGTTAGTTGCCTGATAGAATGGGTTAGGGCTTATGCGTAATGAAAAG
>CAZLBO010000092.1:0-7618 GCA_964557725.1 uncultured Bifidobacteriales bacterium
CCTCCCTCAATAATAGTAGCTAATTCTAAGCGTGCGACTTCCCATACATCAGGGTCAAGACTCCAGCCAATATCGTGCTTAACCCAGGTAGGGTCATTTATATCACTGTCATCTCCCACACCAAATTCCCATAAAACTTTAGGAACAATTCGGTTAATGATGGCAGTCGTTTGAGTGGGGTTTATTTTTGAGGCTAAGGCCAAATAATCAGCATCTTGAATCCCTCGTCTCCATAGTTTTAATCTTAAGGAAGCAATGGGGCCATCAATATTATAATTATCATCCGTAAATTGAGTTTCTGTACCAGGGTAAAATAAAACTCCATCTCCATTGGAATAATTACTGCCTGTGCGCCCTCTAGCTCTAGCGTTCAGTTCAAACCTGCTATCTCCTCCAAAGGTACGTGCATTATGGAATAAGTTAGTTTCACCCATACCATTTTGATTGTCATTGTAATAGGTGCTTGCCCAAAAAAACCACCGGTCAATTTTCTTTTTGTATTGAGCCCAAGCGGTAACTCTTAATGAAATTCCTTCATCTTCAGTGGCAAAAGAGCCTCTTTCACTGCGAGAACCGTTATACATATGGATTTTTTTGTCGGGATTATTTATAAAATTTGCAGAGGCACCTTCCCAAGTACCAAGTACATTAAGGGATCGCCAAGAAGAAACAATATCTAGTGAGGGTGTTTCTGTTACTGCCTTCAAAACATTTATAGTGGCATAGGACTTGAGTTCTTTACCTGACCCAGGGTTACTTTTAAGCCAACCAGCCCATTTTTCAGTTTGCGCATAATCAGTGGATTCATCAATAAGGTATAAGAAGGACTCCGTGGGAGTTTGTAAGTTTTTGGACTTAATCCAGTTAACCCATTGATTTGAATTAGTCCACATGATTTGTTTTTGGGCTGCCTCTGTGGGTGCAGCAAGAAATTTCCAAGAGGTTCTCCAAGCACCATAAGTGCCAATTGAAAGTATGTTTACTCCTGTACCAATACCAGGCCCGTCATACCCTTGTTCTGGAGTAAAGAGGACACCCGTTAATTGGTCAACGGCTTCTGGCCTTAGGTTTTCAGGAAGAGCAGCCCACCCTCCATTTAAAAGTGATATTTTATGACGATGGCTCATTTGGCTATGTCGTATACTTACTTTTTTCATTTTATTAAATGCTGGAGTATTAGGGTTTGGCCATTTGACATTGGTGTATCTTAAGCTAATACTGCCATCAACTCCCCCCCCATATAACATGGTTTTGGAGCTGGGGACATCGGGTAGGGTAAACCCTTTAACATTTAAAGCCACAGGAACATTAGTAGAGGTTGCCCCTGTTTTTATGGTTACCGTACCTGTATAGCGCCCTGCAGGTGCATTTTTGGGGATAAAAACATCCACCCAAATGGATTGATTTGAATCAGCAGGAATCGAGAAAGGGGTATGAAGCTCTATGGGTACCGCTATTTCAGGGTAATATTTATCATGGTCGGGACGATCATTCCAAGAACCCTGACCTACATTACCACTATTCATGGAACGCTGGAACCTTTTAGGAGCATGCCGTTCATCATAATAGGAGCTACCATAGGCCATTAAGCTAAGCCCTTTTATTTGCAGGTATTTTACATAAAATAGCTCAATGTTTCGGCCTCTGTAATCAAATAAATTGTCGGCCAAGGCAGCCTTATCTAGGCTTTTTCCGGAGATAGAAAAGTTACCCGGCCCTGTAAGGGCGCTCATTGTCACACTCACGTTACTGGTAGTTTGTGTGGGAGATTCTAAAATTACATTAAAAGCGATGACTTCATTTTTAGCTCCAAAAACCGATATTTGAGAGCCATTCCAAACAGAGTTATTTACAGCGGTTGCGTTAGTGGTCGCGCGTAATTCATCTCGGGTTATTTTATCTTGTCCATTGTTTGCCCAAATCGTTAGTTTGGCGTTTACGGTGGTGGCCAGTAGCGAGATAATAGCTAGTAGCATGGTTGTTTTTGTTTTGATCATGGTGGTTCCTTATTTTGATACTCTCATTTGTCTATTTGAAAACATAAGTGTTTTTTGTTAAAAGTCAACATGTTTTTTATTATAGAATACTAAAAAATATATAAGTTGTTTGAAATAAGTAACTTATGAATCAACAATTATAATTTATATTAAAAAAAGAATACAAAATTGAGTAAAAACAAAAGTCACTTAAAGTTTGGCTTGAAAGAAATAGGCTGGTCTTTTTAGAAATAGATTCGTTTGCTAAAAGCTTGATCTTTTCTTGTCCATTTTAATAGATATAGGCCTTTAAGGCTTTCTTTTAAAATGAGAGTGGAAAGTGTCCCGCCTTTTAACATATAACTTTCCATTAAGGCGCCTTTTAAATCAAAAATTTCAACCTTATGATTGCCCTCTGAATGGATGATAATATTTAAACTTCTTGAGTGGTTTCTTTTGATTACTAATTGCTTGAAGATTGAGGTCGTTGTGTGATCTTTGATAGAAGTAATGGATGTATCTACGGTGGCAAGCTTTCCTAGGTCAAGTCGGCTAATGACTCCATCTTCTACTCGAATAGCATAAAGGTTTCCTGCTAAATCAGCGGTAAAAGCGGCGACTCTTCCTGTGGTTCTTCCCAGCTTAGCCAATTCCGTTTGGACCCCATTTTTTTGGGTAAGCCCCCATAGGTTTCTAGTGTAATGATCGGAAAAAAGGTAGACTCCGTAGTAAGCTGAGTTTGTGTTTCCTCTATAAATCTGGCCTCCAATAATACTTGAGGCTTCTGATCGTGAAAAATCGACAAGGGGTTCTTTTAATCCAGTACTATTACAAGTACTTAAAGGGCTAGTATACGTATTTACATTAAAACAGGTTGTTCCCTCTTTTACACGCCAACCAAGATTGTCGCCAAGATCAACTAAATCGATTTCTTCTTTGTACTTTTGACCAACATCGCCTACCCAAAGTTGATAGGGTGCTTTTCTATCAAAACTCATTTTCCATGGATTCCTAAGACCCCATGCATATATCTCTGGGGAGCCCCCTCCTTTTGTAAAGGGGTTATCAGAAGGAATTGCGTAATTGTTCCCATTTTCTGATTTATTGATGTCAATACGAAGGATTTTACCAAAGAGAACATTTTTATTTTGTCCATTTCCATCTTTACCAAATTTATCTCCGCCTCCTCCACCATCACCCATACTAATATAAAGGTAGGGGTCAGCGGGATTAGGGCTAAAGAGAATGGTGCCCCCGTTATGGTTTCCTGCTACTCGTTTAATAGAAAAGATAAGGCGTGTTGTTTCCGTTCCCTTACGAAAGTCTTGACTAGCGGTGCCTTCGCGTACTTCTGTCATTGTTCTACTGGGGTTTTTGTAATAATAATATTTTCGATTATTTTTAAAATCAGGGTGAAAGGCAAAGCTTAATAGCCCTTGTTCCGAAGCATTACTGATGCCATTTATTTTT
The DNA here is from genome assembly GCA_964557725.1 of uncultured Bifidobacteriales bacterium. Taxonomy (GTDB): domain Bacteria; phylum Fibrobacterota; class Fibrobacteria; order UBA11236; family JADFYW01; genus CAZLBO01. Next base: position 3,447 of record CAZLBO010000092.1, read on the forward strand.
GTAAACTCTTTGCGAACCCAAGAGCCATTAACCTTTTCTACAGTATGTATTGTTCCTGTGTGTTGTTCGAGGACTAAAAACATGCCTGGTATCGCTGGGTTCTCGCCCATCCATATAGGTCTATTGAATTTTAGATTTCCTAAAGCAGGTAAAAAGGGGATATCCCCTTTAGGAATTTGGCTTGTTGCTTGCATCGTTAAAATGCAGAAGGCTAAAAGGATTGATTTTAATTTCATGAGGACTCCCATTTTTTGTTGTTCCTAATATTCGTATTAAGAGAGCGACCAGTTCCAGTCGAATTCTTCAAATTCATAGTTAAGAAAAATATAAGCGGTTTTTTTTAAAAGTCAACTAAAATTTAAATATAGAATACTTAATAAAATCATAACTATATGTAAAAAAAGGCTTTATGATTAATAAATATTTTTTATTATAATTAATAGAATACAAAATAAAAGGTTTAAAACATTGTGTTAGTCAGGTGATAAGTCACAAGTGTTTTTTTTTACTATCGACTAACGCTTAAGCTATCCAGCCAAAAGGTTTGAAGAGTGGGGGATGAGCTTAGTTGGGGAGCTAAAACAATTTGATTGAACTTCATGTCATTGTGGGTGTTGGTGCGAAATAGAATATGGTTAAATCCCATCACTAAATTATTATCAAACCAATAGCGAATCACCCCATCGGCAACTCCCTTGTTATTTACAATGGAATTAAGTTTTATATGGATTTTAATTTGGTGCCAATCGTTTTTATTATAGTTACCTAGGTTGTCTTGAAAATAACGATTTTCTTTTTTGAAGAACTTAGCATTAGAATAAGTTGTATCGCTGGGTATACATACACCTAGGCCATAACCATCGCCCTCTCCATTACAGCCTGCCACTGCACGATTCTCTGTACTGTCGGTAAGATTTACTCCTATACGGTTAGAATCAATGTTTTTTGAATCCGAAAAATAAATGACAGGCCTGCCACTGTCCTGTTGAATATGTAGGGAAAAAAAGTTAGTGCCAGGGCCTGTAAAATTAGAATCTTTGTTGGTTAATAGATTAATAAAAGAAGCCCCAGAATTATTTGCAGATCCTCTCCAATTCTCACTGTACTTGATATAAAAACTCAGGTAAATAGATTCGCTTTCTGTAAAGCTGTGGCGCATTGTGGGGCCACCTGATGTAACGGTGTCACTTTTTACAAAAGAGTATTGGACAGAGCTCACGCTATTTTCGAGAGGCTGGGCTATTGATAGGTTTTGATTGATATTATCATACCAACCTCTATTTGAAAAATCCAAATCATCAAAATTTTCAGTCAAGAGTACTTCCGTAACAGAAAATGTAGTTGTTTCTGTAGCTAAAAGAGTATCTCCTGATGTAACAGGTCGTTTAGAAGAAAGAATAATGATGTTAGAGGTATCCTTGTCAAGTTGGTAATTAACGGATAACAATGCAGAAGCAGGAAGAGAGTCAAAGATTACAGTGTCACCTGGATTTAGCGTATTTGTTACTTTTTGCTTAAGGGTCGTCCCCGGAATATAGAGGTATCCTGCGGATAAAGAGTTGGGGGTGACAATTTGAATGGCTCCCGTTTTTTTTAGCATTTCAGGGAGAAGAGTAAGATGGCTCTTGTTAGTCACTTTAATATTTTGAATGAGTAGTTTGGTGTTGTTTTCTAGATGTTCTGCTAAAATATTGAAAGAGCCCACTTTATCAAGTTCAAACTGATAATGGCCGGTGTTGTCAGTGGTATCAATGTATTTGCTTTTAATGGCAGGGCTGGAGAGAGGGTTATAGTCTTCTGGAATCAATAAAACTTTTGTTTTAGCCAGAGGGAGTCCTTGCTGATTGTGGATGGTACCTTGAACCATGGCATTGCCTACATTAGTGCCACTTCCATTATCTGCTACATTAACGGAACAAGTAGAAAAGAAGAAACAGGATAAAAGGGTAAAAAAGTAAACGGTTAATGATGAATGATTCATAGATTCCCTTTTGTTGAAACAGGAAATAATTGAAAATTCATTTGATATACCTGATCTACATTTTTGTCCTCAGCTATTATTTGCATGAGCTCTTCGCGAAACTCAGAAATTCGCTTAATTATTTTGGTGTAACCCTCATTAGATATCTTACTGGTAATGGCTGAGATGTTTCTTTTATCAACAGGCGTACTCTCAAGAGAGTCTCCTGCAAGTTCGGTCATTTTTTTGTGATAATTTCGAATAGCGAGAGATTGATTTTCCCATTCTGTTTCAAGGAGTGGGGAGGATTGAGTGTAGACTCCATTTTCAACTTTGATAAAGCCTAGATCGATGAGTAATGCGATAGATTTTTTTGCTTGGGAAGCTGTGATTTCAGGTTGTAATTTTTGAGCAACGGCCTTGTTGTCAAGTTTATCAACTTCAATTCCATTGATGACTTCACGAACAATGGAGTTGTACCAATTATTGAAATATTCAAAAGTTTTGAAGTTTAGTCTTTCAACATTTTTTGGGGTTTTTATAGTGGCTAAAAGACCAAAGTAATAGTTTTTATCGATGGAAGTTTTTGCTTGGTTATAAAACACGAGATAAGAAAAGTATTCTGTTTCGCCCTTTTTGAGTTCCATGGCTTTACATAATTTGGGGACGCTCTCTTTGCCAAGATTCTTTTTTTTGTCAATAACGAGTTTAATGAAGTTTGGAGAAGTAAAGCCTGCTTTTTCAGAAAAACTTCGGTGTGAAAAATTCCGTGTGGTGTTTTTCTTGTGATGAAAATACTCGTTAATAAAGAGGCGATAATTAGTGTATTGGTAAATTTTCTTCATTTTCTTTGGTGTAATGTTAGGTGTAAGAGGTAATATAGACTGTTTTTGTAATAAAAGTAATTTATTTTTTTTACAGGATACAAATAATTACATAACATGTTTTAAAATATGGACTAATGTTAAATTAGATTTAATATTTTTAATGGTGAGAATACAAGAATTTGTAGCTACACCCCAAGTTGTATTTGGGGTAAAAAGGAGAAAAGTCCCTTAAAAAGTTAACTGTAATCCAAAGTTAGGGACAAAGGTAAATCCAGAAAAGTTTACATATTGGTCTTGAAAGAGGTTGTATCTTCCATAGTCTTGATAAAACCCTGAAAGTCCTAGAATTCCATAAACATGCTTGTACCCCAATTTTAGGTTTAAAAAGAGGCCGTAGCTATTAAAGCTATTTTCTCCTTGGGGGACATCGTTGACTACTTCTATTTTACCGGAAACCATTTCATAGATCTTATTGGACTCATAATCATAATTGATCCAAGTTCTTCCATAAACAGCACCATACCCAATCGCACCGTATAATTCATTTTTCCCCAAGGAATTACTTATAGCAAGGGGGATTAATAAGTCCTTTCGTTCTAATTTATACTTCAATAAGGACTGTAGCTTGCCTAACATAGAAGGGAGTTCATAACTTTGAGAAGAATACTTGACGCCAACACTTCCGTCGAAGTTATTGATTGCATCTAGAAATTGATATCGAAAGTCAAAGGCGTGTACCCCTGAAGCCCATGCATAACCAAGATCAAAGTTTTTGATAAGCCCATATCTTATATAAAAATCAGTACTCATTCCAATAGGGTCTATTGAGTAGATTGCCATGGCCTTAAGTTTTTCGTTAAAGCTTGAGTCTAAAATAATGGAATCTTGTCGAATTATTTTTTTTATGGCATCGTCTAATGAGCCATAAATTGCTGTGACTGTTTCAGTTGGGACATTATAACTAAGGTTTCCTCCCATTTTGAATTTGCCTTTTTCAGTCACTTTACCTGTATGAATGATGTTTCTTGGACTGGAACAGTTTACGAAAAAAAGAATGGAAAGAAATAAAAGAGCCTTAAAGAAAAGTGAGAACTTTGAGTGAAGTAAAAGAGTCATTTATGATGCTTCCTTTGTATTGAGTTTAGGTTTTTTTTGTGCCCCAAAAAGATATAAAAAGTAAAATCAAAAAATGGCTTTGGCACCGTGTGTCCCTGGAACCAGCTGTCCCTGGCACCGTGTGTCCCTGGCACCAGCTGTCCCTGGCACCAAATGGGGACACGGACGATTTTGGGCTAAAATCAACAGTTTTGTCACCGTCGCCCTTTTTCTGCTCTTATTTTCTATCGCTTAGCCCTTTTTCTGCTCCACTAGGCTCTATCCTATTT
>CAZLBO010000093.1:0-7607 GCA_964557725.1 uncultured Bifidobacteriales bacterium
TATTGCTTTCGTTTTAGCCCTTGGTGTCGCTGGACTGGTTTATTTTATGCAAAAACAACCGGCTGCCGCGGACAAACAAGCCAATGAAGATCTGACAAAAGTCTTAGTGGCAAAACTAGGGTTAAGCCCAGGACAGCGCATTAGTATGAATAACTTCAGGTGGGTTGACTGGCCCAAATCCTCTATACAAGACGATTACTACGCCCAAGAAGAAACAGAAGAGCTCAAAAAAGTTGATGGTATGGTCGTGCGTTATGAAATTTTAGAAGGCGAGCCTCTTAAAAAGGCCGACCTTGTGGCAGCCGATGGTAAAAGCATTTTAGCTGCCTTTATTAAACCCAATATGCGCGCCGTTACTGTTCCTTTAAGAAAAGTGGCTAATCCCAATGTTCATATCTCCCCCGGAGACTCGATAGATATCCTTTTGCCCCGGCGAAAAGGGCGTTCTCAATCCGTTGATACCATTCTTAATAGTATTAAGGTTATCGCGGTAGATGATAATTTCTTTGCCCCCGAGGGAGAAACACCAAGCACCATTGCTAAAAACATCACGCTGGAAGTCGACCCAGGTCAAGCTGAAGCTTTAGCTCTCTCAATTTCACAGGGCAATATTGTCATCAGCTACCACAGTGCTTATACACCAAATGCAGGGGCCAAGAAGAGCGTCAAGAAACTTGCAAGACCGAAAGAAATTACCATTAATCGGGGGAAATTTAGGTAAACTATACCTCCCTTGGAAACATAAAAAAAACAGGAAAAAAACAGGAAAAAAAACGTGCTAAAATTCATTAGAAAACATTTAAAAAGATCTTTTCCCGAGGCGTTGAGTCTCGCAGGGTTGGTCTTTTGTATCCTGGGCTTGGTGAACTCTCCTCTTTACGCGGCTCACAAAATCCCCGTCGAAGTTAATAAAGCCAAGCTTGTCGCCCTACCCGGTGGCATCTCCGATGTCTTTGTGGCAAACCCGACCATTGCGGATGTGCAATCTAATGCCCCCTTGGGCGTTTATGTCTATGGTAAATCCGTTGGAACTACATCGGTTTTTATCACAACGGCCGACGGTAAAAACACAGAAATTATCATTGAGGTCACTCAAGGCCTTGAGCAGTTAAATACGACCCTTAAGCGCGCTTTTCCAAATGATGACATCCAAACGGTTTCTTCCCCAAACGGTATTGTTCTTTTAGGGTCTGTTGCCTCTGCTAAAACTTTGAAAGATGTTGAAAATGTTGCAGCACAATTCCTGGGGAAAGAGGGAAGTATTGTTAATAATCTTACTCTCTCAACATCAACCCAAGTGTACTTAAAGGTTAAAATAGCCGAGGTTAGTCGCCGCGTTTTATCCAAACTTGATACAAACTGGGGTGCTGCCGTTAATAACCTTCAAAACCACTTTTCCTATGGTGTTCTCACAGGGAAGAACCCCTTGGGAACCGCGGGCGGTTTTGCAAGGGCTGATGCCTTAACGGGTAATACGACAGGGCAATTGGGATTCCGTTTTGTGGATCGCCAGACTGATTATTCTACTTTACTGGATATGTTAGATCAGGAAAGCCTTGCGACTATTTTAGCAGAGCCAAACCTTGTGGCGCTCTCCGGTGAAAAAGCAAGTTTCCTCGTTGGTGGTGAATTTCCCTACCCCGTTCCTCAGAATTCTCAAAATATAACTATTGAGTTTAAATCCTTTGGTATTAGTCTTGAATTCACCCCAACAGTTTTGGGGGCAAACCTCATTAACCTACAAGTAAGTCCTGAAGTCAGCGAACTCGATCTTGCCAGCACCACCAGCTTTAATGTTGGGGGGCAAGCTGTTAATGTGCCAGCCATTAAGACACGAAAGGCGAGTACCTCCGTTGAGCTCTCAAGCGGTCAAAGCTTTGCCATTGCAGGGTTGCTCTCTCATAATGTTGCAAATACCATTAAAGAATTTCCGGGCCTTGGAAGTATCCCTATTTTAGGGGCCCTCTTTCGTTCAACGGATTTTCAACGCAATGAAACAGAGCTGGTTATTATTGTAACTCCTTACATTATTAACCCCACCATGCCAAAGAACCTTGAGATTCCCACAACGGGTATCAATCACAGCTCAACTATGGGCATGTTGTTTTCAAAACGCTTAAATAATAAGAGCACCGCACGCCTTCAAACAGCTGCTGGCTTTCACACAGAATAGGAAGAGATACCATGACTCGTTTTAAAAATTTAACTGCCTGCCTTTTCTCCCTCCTTTTTGTCACAGCTTGCCAGCATGGGGGGCAAGACCTTGAAAGAAAATCCTGGGAAACAAAGGTGGATAGACATTCCAACTTTGAAAACCTTTATTTTGGGTCTTCTCAAACCCACATGAACCGCAAGCAACATCAAGCTTTACGTGACCTTGTGGCCAAAGCAACTCTCGACACATCTGTTTATGCACGCTTACTGATGAATGTGCCAAAAACACGGGCCAATGACCCCTTGCAGGTTGAGCGCGTGCGCCAACTATCACGCCACTTAAAGCTTTATGGTATCGAGCCCCACCGTTTAATGATCACCTACTTGGCTCCCCATAAAGTGGCGACCTCATCCCGGAAGCACAAGAACATGATCACTGTCGTCATTGATCAATATGAAGTGCAATTGCCTCAATGCCCTGGGTGGGATATAATGGGAGATAAGACCTTGCCGCAGGGAGAATCTCAATTCGGTTGCATAACAGAACGCAACTTTGCCAACATGCTTGCCGAACCAAAAGACCTTTACGAAGCGCAACCCATCGCCAATCGTGACGGCCCCTTTAACGCTGCTGTTGTTGACTCTTACCGAGATGGGGGGGATGGGAGTGATGGACAAGAAGGCAGCTTTGATACAAGCAGTATTGAACCTGTCGCTGGCCTTGCTGGCATCGGTGAATAATAGGTTATTATGGAAAAAACAAGTACTTACACTGTAGAAAAGACGCTACTTGCTTTCGTTACCGATAGCGAAACTGAAACTATTCTCAAAAATATTCCTTTTAAAGATTTTAGTATTACACCTAAAATCATCAAAGGAAGTTCAAACGCTGCTTATAACTACTTGAAAAAAAATGATTCCCCCGACATTTTAATCATTGACCTTTCTGATGCTAGCCTTCCCATAACAGAAATTGAGAAAATCTCTGAGGTCTGCGAACCTAGTGTGAATGTCCTTGCCATTGGGGAAAATAATGATATTAGCGTTTTTCGGCAGCTCCTTGCCCTGGGTGTTAGTGATTATCTTGTAAAACCTTTAAATACAAGTTTAGTTATTACACGCCTTAAAGACGTTTTACAAAAAGGGTCGAAAAAAACCGCTAAATCTGGCTTTTCTTATAGCGGACATATTGTCTCCTTTTTAGGCGTCTGTGGGGGTGTTGGCACGTCAACCCTTGCTACTAATTGCGCTATTTCTATGGCTGAAGATCACAACAAACATATCAGCCTTGTAGATTTTAACTTGAGGTCTGGCAACCTATCGTACCTCCTAAATATCCCGGCAACTGGCGGCCTTATTGATATCCTAAAGGACCCCAAACGCGTTGATCAAACAATTCTAGATAAAGTTATGGTCCCTTATGGTGAGCGTCTTGACGTGCTGAGTTCAGAATCAGAGGTCTTAGAACCTTATGCTCATTGTGCCCCTGGCATGAAAGGTACCCTTAGTCTTTTGGCGCAACATTATAACTACACCCTTGTGGATTGTGCCCATGGGGCCCCAGCATCTTTTAAAGAGCTCGTTTTTCAATTTTCCGATACCGTTGTATTGGTCTGTGACTTAACTTTTACCGCTGTTCGAGAAACGGCACGGCTTATTCGATATTTTAAAAATACGGCGAGTATTGAGCAAAAAATTCTTGTTCTCGCTAATAAATCTGGTCAATATACTAAGGGAGAAATCTCTAAAAATGATTTTGAAATGGCCATAGATCACCCCTTAACATTTATTATTAATTTCGACAACAAAACACCCCTTGAGTGTCTAAATGATGCCACCCCTCTTATAAGAGAAAAGGGTCCTTTAAGTGATGATTTAAAATCTTTTGCTGCTCACCTGGCAGGAAAGGCTCTGATACAAAAAGAAAAATCCTTTTTAGAAAACCTGTTTACGACATAGAGTTAATGCACACCCTAGGAAAACAAGATGTCCCTTTTTGGTCAAAAACCTCCTTCTTCTTCAACATCTCCCCCACCGGAGCAGGCCTTAGAATGGGCCGCAGATGTCCAAAATGACCAAACATCTATCACACCTCTTAACCTTGCAAGATTAGAAACCAAAACGGCCCATTTCTCTGAGGCTCTTGCTTCCTACCGAAATCAAATTTTTGATAAGCTTATCAATGAAATCGACTTAGCGACTGTTTCCAAAATGGAACGTGAGGAACTTCGAAAAGAAATCGAACGCTTTATTACAGAATATACAGATGAGACCCAAGCAAGAATCAGCTATCACGAACAGCAACAAATAAGTGAAGATATCATCAATGATATGATTGGTTTAGGGCCCCTTGAAGTCCTCCTCAATGATCCTCTTATCAACGATATTATGGTCAATTCTTACAATACTATTTTTGTGGAACGCCAAGGAAAACTTTATTTAACAGATGTTACGTTTCGAAACAATCGCCATGTGATGCAAATTTCTCAGCGTATCGCTAACATGATTGGACGACGTATTGATGAATCAAGCCCTATGGTTGATGCCCGCCTCGAAGACGGGAGCCGTGTCAATATTATTATTCCCCCTGTCGCCCTTGATGGCATTTCGATTTCGATTCGTAAATTTTCTTCTAAAACCATTAGTCTTGATCAAATGGTTCGGGGAGGGAGTCTTTCTCAACACATGGCTAATTTTTTGAAAGTTGCAGCACAGTGCCGTTTAAATATTATTGTTTCTGGGGGCACAGGAGCTGGTAAAACAACACTTCTGAATGCGCTTTCTCAACTTATCAGCCCTAACGAACGTATTGTCACCCTTGAAGACTCTGCCGAACTTAGACTTGATCAGCCCCACGTCGTACGCCTTGAGTCACGCCCCGCGAACATTGAGGGAGAGGGGCAAATTAACATTGCTGATCTTCTTAAAAATGCCCTGCGCATGCGGCCTGATCGTATTGTTGTTGGGGAGTGTCGAGGGGCTGAAGCTTTTGATATGCTGCAAGCTATGAATACAGGTCATGATGGATCCATGTCGACCATTCACTCTAACAGTGCAACAGAAGCCTTAAGTCGTCTTGAAAATATGTTGCTCATGACAGGGCATGACCTTCCTCCCCAAGTTCTTAAAAGCTATATCGGAGACTCTGTGAACCTCATTGTGCACATTGATCGCATGAGAGATGGCCATCGTCGCATCACTCAAATAACAGAAATCAATGGGGTTACAAAAGGGGCTGTTTCCCATCAGGATATTTTTAACTTCATCTATACCCATGAAGATGATGAGGGTATCATTCAGGGTGACTTTAACTACCTCGACACACCCGTTTTCATGACAGAGGCCGCTCGCAATTTTAATCTAGAAAATGAGCTTTCTGCCTCATTGAAGAGTTCATAATATGATTGATACTGCCCTCATTATTACCTTATCTTGCTTTTTTGCTTTTTTGATTTCTTATCTTCTCTTGGATTATATGATGTCTCTTTTTCGCAAAAAAACCTTTCTTGCTAAACGCCTCTCTGGCCTTGCACCAGAGGTTATTTCTTCCCAGGAAAAAATCAAACTGTTTCAAAAAAAACGTAGTGGTCTTATTGAAAAAAAGCTACATAATTACCTTACCCATTTTAAAAGTGAGAATTGGTTCCAACTTCAGCTCTATCGCAGCGGCCTCTCTTTTTCTCTAACGCAAAGCGCTTTTATAGGTCTGGCCCTTGTGCTCTTAACAACGTATCTTATGACCCAACTTGTTTTCTGGCATATTTTAACGATCTTCTTCACAAGCTGCATAGGCGTTATTTTTTTCACATGGCTTGTTTTATCTATTTTAAAAGATCGCCGTCAAAAACAAATTATTAAACATTTACCCGAAGCTATTGACGTAATTTTAAGGGCCCTAAAATCAGGTTATTCTGTTGAAAAAACCTTTGTGGTGGTTGCCAAAGAAATGCATGCCTCTATTGCTGGAGAATTTGGTCAAATTGTCCAGCAAATGAACATTGGTGTTTCTTATGAGGCTGCATTACGTTTGGCATCAGAGCGCGTTCATACGAGTGATTTTTATTTCCTTTCCAACGCTTTGATTATTCAGCGCCAAACAGGAGGCAGTCTTTCAGAAACCCTAGAAAATATTTTGTTCCTTCTGTATCGACGTCATGAAATTCGCCTTAAAACTCTTTCTTTATCCGCAGAAGCAAAAGCAACAGGTATCATTTTAGGATCAGTCCCCATCGCTATTTGGTTTATTATTATATTTTTAAAACCAGAATACATGGATTTTTTCCTTTACGATGAAATGGGTTCCATTCTTCTCAAAACAGTTGTGGGATTGCTAATTTTAGAAGCCCTTGTCATTAAGTGGCTTACAAACATAAAGGTTGAATAGAAATATCATGACCCATCCTTTTTTTCTCCCCGCTATAAGTTTTTTTATCATGATAGGTGTCTATATCATCCTATCTGGCTCACAAAAACGTTCTTTTTTTCGCCAACGCTTAAAGTTTTCTCGCAAAGGGAGAAAAGGTGGTGGAGCATCGGGGTATATCAAAGAAAAATCCACCTCCTTTATCTTGAGATTTATTAAAAAATTCAAAAAAAAGAACAAAGGAACTGTTACAGATTTTCGGACACGGTTTGAGAGATGTGGTTGGGATCCTTATTCAGCAGTCCTTCTTGTGCCTATCTACAAGGGTTTTTCTGTCCTTCTTTTTTTAGGATTATTTTTCATATTAAATACTTTTTCTGGAGACTTTGCATCCCTGGAACCCCTCATTAAATACGCCATTTTTGGCCTAATGTTTTTTATCGGGTACCGTAGTTTTGATTATTTGACAGATTTTAAAATAGCTCAGCGCCGCAATATAATTGTGAGTGATTTTCCAATGGCTATTGACCTTCTTGTGGTCTGTGTACGCGGAGGTCTTCCTTTTGGCCAAGCGCTAGATCGTATTGCTCAGGAGGTTATCCACACAAACCCTGAACTAGCCCGTGAATTAGCCATTACCTCAGCGGAATTAGGGATCCTCCCTGAGCGCAAGGTTGCTTATGAGAATCTGGCAAGGCGTGTCGATTCTGACCTTGTTAAAACACTCACCACCAGCCTTATACAATCTGAAGAACAAGGTGTTGCCATTGGAAAAACGCTCATGTTTCTTTCCCAAGAATCGTCAAAACAAAAATTGATGATGATTGAACGTCAAGCGGCAAAACTGCCTGCGAAACTAACGGTCCCCGTTGTGCTTTTAAGCCTCCCGGCAATTTTGATTATTATTTTAGGGCCGACCATCGCTGCCATTATGGATAGTGACCTCTTTAGCGGTGGTGGCGGTTAAACGTCACCCCCCTAAAATCCTCAAAATAGTGAGCTTAAGAAGACGGCCGTAAGCAGAGTTTTCCAGATCAAGCTCATCACGAAGCTGAAAAATAACAGCTTGTCGAAAAAAAAGATTTTGCGA
>CAZLBO010000094.1:0-7599 GCA_964557725.1 uncultured Bifidobacteriales bacterium
TGCGACAAAACCCGGCTTATCGATCCGCTTCTTTTTAATCATTTTGTACATTGGATCAGAGTAAAAATATAAGGACATTTTATTTTTGAGTAGTTTTTCCACATCTAGTAATCTTTCTATCTCACCTCTGAGAGCTATCCAAAGCACAAGTTCCCCACTCCATACTCATTTTGATTCTGGACAAGCCAGAATGACACGATGGGTCTTCTGCTTCTTTCTCTTTTTCTTTTTTTCCCTTTCCTTTTCTGAAAGAGCCAGAGAGATTACTCTGACCCAAGGAGCGACACTCATAAAAGATTTGTCAGAGGACTTTTCACTTATTGTAGATACAATTGTTTACGATATTGGAGATGCCTATGATGGAGCAAAGACACATACCAAGTATGATGCGAGTCTCTATAGTGCTTTAAATAAATTACATATCGAATCAAAACCCACCACAATTTCTAAACGCTTACTATTTAAAAAAGGCTCTCTGATTACCAAAGAGCTATTGATGGAAACCGAAAAGGTTTTGCGGAAAGAAGAATATTTGGCTGATGCGATTATCGAAGTCATTGAAAGAAATAATGGAAAGGCTAAAGTAATTGTCCATACTTTTGATCACTGGTCGACGGTTCCTGCTGCTTCTTTTAACAAAATTGGAGGAGTCCCCATCTATTACGTTGGATTAATTGAAAGTAACTTATTAGGCCTAGGTCAAAAAGTGGGACTTCTTTTTGAAGAGAATCTAGACCGAAAATCTGTACATGGGTTTTATGCAAAAAATGATTTCCTTTTTCAAAAAGTAAAGCTTTCTATGGATGCAATTCGTTCATCTGATGGATATAGTTATAGTACAAAAATCAACAAACCACTAGAATCAAAAACACAACAATGGGGTTTTTCTCTTAACGGATTTGCAATAAAAAAAACAAAATACCTTTACGAAAGTGCTAACAAAAAAAATGAACTTGACCGAAGAGTTCAATCTTCAAAAAATTTAAACTGTAATCTATTCTTTACCTGTAAAACTCTAAGTAATGGTTTACTATTAAGTTACAATAACGTAACGGATTTAAGTTTTAACGCTAAAATTACTCGTTCATACGGTTTAAAGCACAAGTTTAATAGTTCCCCTGTTTTTACAGTTTTTAAGCGATACCAAACTCCCGAAAAAATAAATGAACACTTACGACAAACAATAACCAAATACAAAAAAGATTCTTTAATTATTAACGGAGTCGATTCTAGTTTTATTACTGTAGACTCTTCTGTAATTGATTCGATCTACCTATTTAGAGACTTATACGGTTCGACACCAGAAGCTCTATCTCAATACAAGCTAGATTATCGCCAAGATATTATGTTTGGATGGAGATTCGATTATTATCAATACTCTTATAAAACGGTTAAAAATTTCCGAAATTTAAAATGGAATGAGGATATTGATGTAGGGTTTAGAATCAGTACTGAAATCAAACAGAACTTAAAATTAATAGGGGCAAAAACTAATGACCTCTTTCTCTTTCATCAAGCCGTCTACAATAACATTTGGGCTTCTAAAATATTCTTACTCACATCATTATCTTCCTATTACTACTTAAATTATAACGGTGTTTTAGAAGACGGATTAAACTCTCATTTTTTTGAGGTTCAATGGAAACCCCTTAAATCCACCAGTTCCTATTTTTCTTCTACATGGAAAAACTACTTTGCTAAAGAAAAATCAGCTCAATTAACATTGGGAGAGTTAAATGGTTTCAACGGCTTTCCTAATTACTTCTTTACTGGACAAGCATCATGGTTAATGACTTTAGAACAACGGTACTTTCCCAATATAGAAATAGGAACCCTTATTCCTGCCTTTGCCACCTTCCTTCAAGCAGGTAATACATTTCCATCCTACCGTGATTTTATTTGGGACGATTTACACTACTCAGCGGGAATAGGTTTACGTACAGGGCTATCTCGATCCACACAAGGAGTTGTTAATCATCTTAATATTTCCGCTCCATTAAACTCTAAATACTATGATGCGCTCAACTGGACTCTATCTATTGTTGCAAAAGCGAGTTTATAAAACCCAGCAAGCCCCCTACCCGAAAAGTCTACCCCAAGGAACAATACTGTCGAATTAATTCTTCAATCACCAAAAGATCCCCCTCAGGTAATTCCACTATTTGAAATCCCACCTTACTCGTTCCCTCTTGATCTGCTTTTACGTTTCGGCAAATAGCCTTAACACTTAGTTCTTTTTTATCCAGCACCTCTCCTGGTAGCTTAAAGTTTAAAGTGTACTGATTAGGCGCTTCAAATGTTTCCTTACTTAACAGCAAAAATCCACCAATAGTAACATCTAACACCTTACCCCATTCTTTTTCTGGTTCCTCATCGGTTTTTAATGAGTAAGCATCAAAAGGGGTATTTAGCTTTAAACGTAAGTGCTTGCGAAGTTTGTTTTCTAAGGCAATATTTATTTTTTCAGAGAAGACACTTAAATTATTATTCTTTAAAACAAAATCTTTGACCCCAAGGCTAACAAATTTCATCACAATATCTTTATGTATCTTTTCCCCTGTAAAAGTAGTCACGACTTCTAAATCTTTAAGCGCTGGTTTACTCCTAATAGATTGGAGCCATTTTAATTCATCCACCAGTCGTTTTAAATTAGAAACCTCAAGAATAATATAAGGGGAGTCCATAAAAAACTTCTCATTAGGAGGGTGCATAAGATCACTAATTTCTTTAAAGTCTTGATAACCCAAATTCTTTAAAGTTTTAATCGTGATGGCACGTGATGTTTTTAAGCGGTTGATCACCACTATTTTCTTGTCTTTTTTTTCCATGGCAGCTAAGAAAAAAGTCCTCTTTAGGTACTTTGCCGATTATACCATAAATAAGGGACTTTTTCGCCCTTTTGTCTAAAAAAGGGCTTTTAAACGTATTTCCTGATGATTTTCATATTAGAAACAATGTAATCCACACCCGACAAAACAGTAATAACTGTCACAGCATACATCACTCCATGGGGAAGTATATTCCAAAAAGGCTTCCACCAACTCACTTCAGGAGCATGTTTTAGAATCAAGGAATCTACAATCGCCCCAGTTAATATGACAATTACAGCTCCCACTTGAATCCCAGTCTTCCACTTTCCTGACTTTCTTGCGTCAATCACCAGCCCCTCACTCGCCCCTAAGGTACGCAGAGTCTCCACCGTGGCTTCTCGAAAGTAAATCAAAGCAATCATCCAAACTGTGGCATAGTTAGAAGCCAAAAAGCAAAGGAAGATACTCATGTTTGAAATCTTATCAGAAAAAGGGTCTAAATACTTTCCTAGTTTAGAAACCTGCCCAAATTTACGGGCCAGATGACCATCTAAACCATCACTAATGGCAAAAAAGATAACCATGAGCAAAGCCACAATTTTAAAAGTAAAGGAATTATCTTGGTAATTTAAATTGCTGTCATAAAAAAAGACCCACATAAAAACAGGGCTAAGAATAATGCGACTGATCGTTAATTGAGAGGCCACTGAAATTGGCTTTCGGTGATCAGGATCTCGATAGTAAAAGTAGAGGTAGCCAATGCTAGTGGCAAGTACCATCATGAGGGAAAAAACCATGGCAATGTTTGACAAGTTTTTAATTTCTTTAACGATTCCCCACATCTTGATATGCAGGTGCTCAATCCTCAAAGTGTACAACAACATGGTCACATTTAAAAAAGCCGTGGTAATCTTGCCCCAAATAGAATTAAGTGGTAAACTTTTTTTCTCTTTTAACAAGCCCACAGAAAAAGCCAAATAGAAAATGTTTCTTAAAGTCAAGCAAACTAACCCCACACAAAGAACAGTGGGAAAACTCTGCCCAGGTCTCCAAACAATTCTTAAAAACAAAATAAGAAAAATGACATTTACCAAAGTCTTTCCCAATAAACCAAACCAAAACCGCTGAGGCACTTTTTCTGTGTCTTCTTGCCTTAACTGAAAAGAAGCAAAGCCTCCCACTAATAAAGATCCGAGCAAAAACATTACCGCTGTTTTATTTTTTTCTGCAACTAAGCAGCCAATCGCTGCCACAAAAGTAAGCAGTTCGAAAACTCTAAATAGTCTCCCTGCATTTCTATTAGGTTCTTGTTCTAAAGCTTCTTGATTCAAGCCACTCCCCTCTTTTTTGATTTTGCTCGGGATAATAATTCCTGAGCGTGCTTTTGGGTATCTTGAGAAGCGTCATCTCCCATCATCCGAGCCAATTCAACTACCCGCTCTTCCTCTGATAAAGCCACTACACTCACTTCTGTTTTTCCTTGGATTACTTTTTTAGAAACACTTAATTGAGAGTCTGCTTGGACTGCCACTTGATGAAGATGAGTAATGGAAATTACCTGATGGTGTTCTGATAGTTTTTTTAAAGCCTCACCCACCCGATTAGCCGTGTGTCCACCGATGCCTGTATCTACTTCATCAAAAATTAACACAGGGGTTTGATCCACCTCTGCCAATACTGTTTTAATAGCCAACATAATTCGAGAGGCCTCACCCCCTGATATAACTTCTCGCAAAGGCTTTAGTGGGTTACCAGGGTTTCCTTGAAAAAGAAATTCTAATTCATCTAAACCTTGTGCATGTAAACTGTTCGATTGATTGGCTTCTGGCTTTGCCTCGCCCCACTGACAAGTAAAAAGACTGTCCCCCATGCCCAAAAAAGATAATTGTGTATTAATGGCTTTTTCAAACTGCTTCCCAATCGTCTTTCTTCGTACACTTATTTTTTTTCCTTTTTCTACAAGTTCATCAAAAAGAGTCTTTATCTTATCTTGTAATTCTTCTTGATAATAAGAAAAGTTTTCAACCTTATCTAAATCAGCTCGGTAGGATTCTCTCAACTGGATTAATTCTATGTGTGATTTCTGATATTTTGCTTTGAGCCTTTGCAGTGCAGCCATTCGGCCATTTAATGAATCAATAAGCCTCGGGTCACTTTGTCCTCTATCAAAAGATTGAACTTGGCGAAGCTGTTCTTTAAACTGAATCAATATATTCTCTAAATGCTCTTCTTCTTCTCCTAATTCCTGCGAATGTTTGCCTAACTCTCTCCAAGCCTTCTGCAATTCACTCACTTGCGTAATTAAACCATGAGGGCTATCTAATAAGCCTTCAGCTATTTTCAACTGATCGTCTATTCTCTCTACACTGGACAAAAGATTTATTTTTTCTTCTAACTCATCTTCCTCGCCCTCTTTCAGTTGAGCCTTATCTAACTCTTTCAATTGAAAAGAGACAAAATCACGTTGAGCTTCTAATAACTGTTGTTCTTTTTTGCTTTGTGCCAACTGACTTAGGGTGCTTTTCCACTCTTTATAAACTGGACGATATCCATCAAGTAACGATTCCAATTTCCCATAACTATCTAAATAATTAAGATGCGTCTCTGGTTCTAAAAGAGATTGTTGCTGATGTTGTCCATGTAAATCAATTAATAATTTAGAAACACGCCCAAGGGTATTCAAATTAACCACCGAGCCATTAATTCTACATCTATTCTTGCCTTTTCGAAAAATGACTCTTTCAAGTATTAACTCACTTGATTCACCCTCACTTGAGCCCAATTCTAATTCTTCTAATAACTTTTGGAGAGCTGTACAAGCATTAATATCGGCTATCATTTCCACTCGCAACTTATCCTGGCCATGGCGAATCCAATCTAAACGGGTTCGCTCCCCTAAAATAATTTTTGCTCCTGTAAGTAACACCGACTTCCCTGCCCCTGTCTCTCCTGTAATTGCAGTAAAACCCGAATGAAGTTCTAACTGGGCTTGGTCTAATATGGCTAAATTTTCAATAGTAATTTCTTGTATCATAGTTCGTGAGTTCCACTCCAGCCCAACTTATTGCGGATGGATTTCAAAAAAGAAGCATCTGGATGACGAACAACTTTAACATCGTCTTCATGCTGAGTAACCATAATTTCATACGAAGGTTTTATCTGAATATCTCGCCTACCATCAGACACCAGTTTAACAAATTTATTCGATTCATTTTCACTCGTGATTTTAATCTGATGGTGAGAAGGCAAAACAATTGGCCGTACCGAAAGGGATTTAGGACTGAGAGGCGTTAATAAAAAGCACTCAAACGGAGGGTAAATCAAAGGCCCCCCTGCTGACAAAGAATAAGCTGTTGACCCTGTAGGAGTACTGATCAATAAACCATCAACCCAATAATTGGTGAGATATTCACCATTAGATTCCACCTTTAGGTCAATTAAATTCAGCCCTGTTTTTCCTGTAATCACGACTTCATTCAACGCAAGATCTTCAAAGATTAGCTTACCAGCATCATACACCCTTATTTTCAATAACATTCGAGTACTCAATCGGCACTTTTTTTGCACCAAATGCTCAAACATCATTTCTAAATCAGCCAATTCAACCTCTGCCAAAAAGCCTATCCGCCCCAAGTTAATCCCTAAAATAGGCAAAGCTCTTCCCCCAACTAATCGGGCGGTAGACAGAAAGGTTCCGTCTCCCCCTAGGGACAAAAGCATATCTGATTCTTCAAGTAACGATTCTTCGGAGGTATTATATATTTGATCACTTCCTGTGATAGATATATTCTCATGCACTAAAAATTGAATGCTACTTTGATTCCTAGCCCAAGTGGCTACTTTTTCTAAGGCAGTTAATACTTCTCGTTTATCCGAAAAGGCGATAACACCTATTTTTTTGGGTACTTCAAACATGTATTCTCTCCAAGCTGAAAAGATACAAAAGTATATAAGGGTCTGGACAGAATGACATGAAATTAAGCAATAAAGCTTGAATTTCTTACCCTATCAATTATAGTGATACCGAAAGGATCCCTTTAGGGATAACCTCTAAAACATCTCCTGCCAAAACCCCTAAAGTTCCTTTTTCTTCGCCAGCTAATCCCCCTGCCTTCTTGTGTACATACACTCCCAAACACGCGGCGTCCCCCAAACTCATGTGACAAGCGAAGGCGGTGATAATTCCTGCTAAAACATCTCCTGTTCCTGCTGTGGCTAGGCTAGATGGCCCTGGAGTTTGCAAAATAATTTCTCCCGTATTTGCTCCATAAATAGTAGTCGGGCCTTTCAATAATATGTTCAAATGCCTTTCTTGACTTATTTTTCGCAAAAACTCGATGCGTTCTAAGCCCTCTGTGGGCGCACTTTTTCCTGCAATCTTCTGAAACTCTCCCTCGTGGGGAGTGAGTAAGATAGAATCAATCCCAAGCCTAATAGGCTGAGAAGCTTCTGCATAATAAGCTAAACCGTCTCCATCTAAAACCAAAGGCTTATTTATCTGTGGCACAATTTCTTGAAGAAAAGGCATACACTCACGGCCTAACCCTGGGCCGAGCAAAACCGTATCCGCCCATTCAATTAAAGGCAAAAGTTCCTCACAATGTACAGCCTCAAAGTGACTTGTAGCTTCTAAACCAATGGGGATAGAAATAATCTCTAAAGTATGATGACAAATAGCTGAATGTATTCCTCTGGGAACAGCAAGTTTAACCATACCAGCCCCCGACTTCATAGCCGCTTTCGAAGCTAAAACAGCTGCTCCGTGCATTCCCAAACTCCCTGCGATAAC
>CAZLBO010000095.1:0-7593 GCA_964557725.1 uncultured Bifidobacteriales bacterium
CTTGCTCCTGTAAATAACTCTCCCTTTCGCAAAGGAGTCGATACTCTCCCCCCCGCAAAAGGAGCGACATATACTTATAACAATCTCCCTTATACCTCCTCACTCTGCGCAGTAGGCGGTACTATTTATAATTATGATTCAAACAAACCCTCTTCGGAAAAGTTGCCTCCTCATTTTGACGGTGCCTACCTAGTAACCGACTATGGAAAAAACTGGATACGTGCCCTTAATATTGATGCTAAGGGTAAGTTTAAGAATGTCATTGGTGATGTATTTTCAAGTATCAACCCCAAATCAATTACCCTTGATTTAAGACAAGGGCCTGATGGTGTTTTATACATGCTAAATTACGGTAAATCAAATAAAGGAAAAGATTCTACCTCAGGAATTTATAAAATAGCCTACAAAGGAAGTTGCCAACAAACCCCCATTAATAATCGACAACAATCAAAAAATAACATTGCATTCCATGTCAATGGTCGCAATGGATACTTATCTGTAACGGGTGCTTATAAAGTTGAAATCTTTAATACCCAAGGTCAAAAAATAAAAACGGCAAGTGGAACTGGCCAGCAAACTATTTCGTTAAATGCATTAAAAAAATCGGCTCTTTATTTGATAAAAATAACGGATCAAACAGGCTCATTCAAAGGCAAGTTTATCCTCACCCAAGACCAATAGAATCAAGCATTAAACCATGCCATTTTGAAGCATAAATTCAGCCCAAAGTAAATCCCGAGGAGTATCAATTCCTAGGGATCTTTCTTCTGAAACTTCTAACCCATAAGTTTTTTTTCCATATAAGGTTTTATCTTGAAGTAACATCTTTGTAGAAAAAACATACACGCTCCCACTTCTCATATAAACATTTGGTAAATCTTGTCTTCGAGACATTTTCTTTTGTTTTGTTTGCTCTTCATACCAAAGTGCTTCCCCCTCTTCCGTTAAATTAAACATAATAGAAGGGTGACGTTGATCACAAGGATACAGAGAAACCACAGTATCAGCCTTTTTCTCATAGGCTAATTTTATGGCACGGTCATAATCCTCACTGCGGGTAAATGGAGAAGTCGGTTGAATCAAACAAATATAATCGTATTCTTGTCCTTCATTCTCTTTAATCCAATCTAATGCTTGAACAAGAACATCCACGACCAATGTATTATCTTGAGAGAGGTTAGTTGGCCGAATAAATGGAACCTCTACCTTTTTTCCTTTGACAGCATCTATAATCATTTGATCATCAGAAGATAAAATGACCCTTTCCAAACAATTCGACTTCGCAACAGAATCACATACCCAATGAATCAGTGGCTTTCCCCCTAAAGTGGCAATATTCTTATGTGGTATGCCTTTTGATCCCCCTCTTGCAGGAATCACCCCCAAAACATTATATTTTTTGTTTTTCATATAACCAATTCTTTTTCTTCAAAAGTCTTTAAGGGGGGAAGTTCATTTGTGTTGTAGCGTTTCAATTCTAACCCATGATCAACCTCTAACTTCATCGTCCCTTTGACATTAACAAAAGCAATATTGATTCCTCTATTTGTTATGATTCTTTTTGTATCCTCTGTGTATGTAAAGTCATGCCCATAAGGGTAACAAAAGGGGATGTTTTTTTGACTGATTAATGAAGATAAAAAATCTTGGCATTTATCTATTTCATTTTTTTGTTCCTCTACTGAAAGCCTAGATAGAACCTTATGGCTATGTGTATGATTTCCAAAAATCATCCCACCTTCGGCCATCTCATGTATATTTTTCTGTGACAAATAAATGCCACCAATAAAACTTTGAAAATCATCAAAATATTTTAAAAATATTTCTTCCAACATTTTCTCACGAAAAGAGTAGTCTAGCTGGTAATTCATCATTTTTTTTAATTTCAAATAAGACTCAGTATCATAGATGTATCTATCAGTAGAGTGATGTGATTCTAAAGAAACATTTTCTCTTTTTAAAATCTCAACCGCTTCATTAAAAAAGTGATGGGGGCCTATTTTCTCTGATATAAAATGAGTCATATGGACATCTAATGGCCTTTTCTCAATATAAGGCTGCGAATTCAAAAAGAACAAGCCTTCTAAATTTCTTTTTTTCAATTCTGGGTAAACATACCGATAATGATCCATCAAGCCATCATCAAAAGTTAGCAGGTATCTATTTTTCCCTACTGGTTTTTTGTTTTTTTGTAAAAACAACAGTTCGTCATAAGTCAACAGTTCAAACTCAGATTCTAACCAATCTAATTGTTGTTTAAATTTTTCTATATCTAATGAATGTAATTGAGGTGTACCTTCTTTTTTATTACACCTAACATAATGATACATAACCGACAGCACACAATGACTAACCAAATCAAAACCCCTTAATAATTTCTATGTCCATTAGTTTTTTGTATTGTAATTCTTCATACTTTTTAAATAAACCATTTTTAATATTTTCTAACGCACAGTTTACTGTTTCTGCATTAAAATCTTTTCTAAAATAGTTCTTTCCTAAGCTATGGTTTTGAGGGCTCCCCACTCCTCCGCCTTTATTTATTTCTTTTAAAGATTTTTTTATTAAATAAGTTCCGACTCTAATATTCTTGCAACCCAAACTGTGTATACTATCATTTGAGTCTATCACTGCCCGCCCCCTCATAATAATACTTCCCGTATCAATGCCTCGATCAAGATAATGAATCGTCACTCCGCAATATTCAGGTTCATTGTTTACAATGGGGAAAAAGTTTGTTCCTGAACCACGATAATAAGGAGATAAACCTAAATGAATATTTAAAATTTTATTTGGATAAGTATTAATAATTGATTCATGTATAATTCCTGTGCCATAAACGACAATATAATCTGGTCGCATTTTTTTTATTTCACTTAATGTTTCTTCCTTATTAATAGACTTCATCGGAAGGCTCAAAAGAGGAATTCCCGACTTAAACTCTTTATCAAAGTATTCTCTTTCTACCTCTTCTCTTAATTGAAAGTGGTTGTTTATTATTTTATCCTCTTCAGGAGAATTTGAATAACGAAGGGGAATAAATGATTTTTCTTCAGAAACAACTCCCACCACATTCAAATCTTTAGCTAACTCATTCACTACATAATGATGCCGAAAGTGATTCGATGTCAAAATCACAACTCTCATAAAACAACCCTCACCCTCATATTTCCTCTTTTTTCAATTCATTTAAAAGCTTATCCGCCATAAATATTTCTGTACTTTCCATGGAATCGGAGGTGCACCCTCCTATATGAGGAGTCACAATTAAATTCTTATGGCTCTTCGCAAAGTGGACCAACGGACTTTGTGAACAATGCTCCCTTTGTTCTGCCCTTAATACATCGACTGCTGCTGCTTTTAAAAGACCCGATTCAAGTGCTTCTATTAATGAGCCTTCATTAACTAACTCCCCTCGTGCAGTATTGATAAAGTAACTCCCTCGCTTCAACCTTTTAAAATGAGAATCTTCGATCATATCTTCATTTTCTTTTGAATAATTAGCATGTAATGAGATCACATCGCTCTCTGAGAATAAGGATTCTAAACTCTGTACTGCTTCCCCATACCTTTGAATTTCATTTAACTCCACATTAGGATCCCAAATATTAACCTTCATCTCAAAGGCCTTTCCGTAATTAGAAACTTTTTTTCCTATTCTCCCTAAGCCTATTATTCCTAAGGATAAGTTTTTTAAGTCTCGCCCCATAAAACTCATTCTATCCCATTTCCCCTCTCGAATCACACTTTCACTTCCCCATGAAATTCCCCTTACAACTTGGAAAATTAGCCCCATGGTCAGCTCTGCCGTCGCAGTAATACGATTGAGAAATTCAACTTCTCCCTTTAAAGAAAGGACTTTTATTCCTTTTGTTTGACAGTATGCTAAGTCAATATGATTCAGACCTGTCGTAGGAGAGACAAGGTAACGTAGCTCTGAAAAAGAGGATAAGAATTCTTCGCCCAAGTAATGGGATAACCGTACACAAAGTACTTCAACCCCTGCCCTATTACTTTTTCCATCCTCCCCCCCCTTTAACACTTTATACTTTTTTGAATACAAAGAAACAGCTTTTGGGGAGTAGTTATCAGGTTCTAATATCAATAGTTTACGAGTCATCATGTATCTTTCAAAGATAAGGATTAGTTATTGTAAATATAATGTAATCTCTTTTGAGTATAGTACTCAACAGTAGCAAGCTTCTCGACTATTTGCAGAGAAGCTTTTCCTTCTCCATATAAATTTGTACCTGCATAGCGACCATGCTTTAATTGAGAAATAACTCCCTCATAAATAGCTTCTGATTTTGATTCCACTGCTATTAAATTTTCATCACATTCTCTACCAACCTGACGATCTCCAACCAATACAACAGGAGTACCACTAAAAGTACTATCACGAATAAAACTACTCGAGTTCCCCACAGCACAACTACACTTCTTTAATACCTTTTGAAAGGTAATGGGTTCAAAGTTCTTCACCAATTTTAACCATTTATTATTTGATTTTTCATGGTAACCTCTCAAGGCCTTAATAATATGATCCGATCCTGCATCAATATTTGGCCATAACCATACCGTTGGCATTTTTAATCGACTTAAGGCATCTAATAGTTCTTCTACTTGATGTAAGTCATTACCAAACTCCGTGGTGACTGGATGGAAAATCACCAACAGAAAATCTTTTTCAGGGTCTATATCAACCCCTAACTCACCTCGATTGAATATATCACTAGGTAACTGAGAGTTTAATCCCTTAATAAAATCCCCACTTGGGCAACCCACATTATATACAAATTGAGGGTTTTCTCCCATTTTCACAATGTATTCCTTAGACCTTTCTGTTGAAGGAAAGTGATAATGAGAAAATTTAGTAATCGAATGTCGAGTACTTTCATCAATGCTACCACTCACCTCACCTCCCTGTATATGAGCTACTTTAATATTCTGGTACACTGCGGCCACTACTGCTGATAAAGCCTCATATCTATCTCCTATCACCAACAAAATATCGGGTTGTAACCGTTGTAATTCAGAGGTAAATTCGACAATCCCAAAACCTACGGATTTTGCCATTGTCGTAGGGTTAGAACCCTCTAATTCCATGTATACTTTTCCATCAATTTTAAAACCGTCTTTTTCAACTATTTTTTTTGATTTTCCAAACCGATCGAGTAACATGGTTCCAGAACATATTGTCAATAAATTTAAAGAGGGATGCTCTTTAATTGCCTTCATTACTGGCCACATTCGCCCATAATTAGCCCTGTCGACTAATACCACACATATTTTACGTTTATATTTCACTGACCATACTTTCCATTATAAAATCATCTTTTTTAAGGTTTTTAAGAATCCTCTTTCCTATCACCTCTTTATATCTATTTGCAGGAACTCCAATAACTGGCTTTTTAAAATCAATGTTGTTAAAAGTCAGAACCTCATCGGCTTTCAAATCTTTTTTAGCCACAATACTTTTAGTAAACAATTGTCGCATCTCTTTTAAACTATCGGCTTCTTTGTTCTTTTCTACTGGGCTCGCTAGTGCCTTGGATAGATACTTTGTTCCTTTAACTAATTCTGCTAGTTCTTCAAAAGTAAGGGAAGAGGAAACATCGGGTCCAAAACAGCTTTTATGAAAGGTAACATGGACTTCTAATACATTAGCACCTAAACTATGAGCCGCTAGACCTGCATATATTGTTCCTGAGTGATCGGAAAAACCTACAGGAACATGATACTTTTTTTTGTATTCTGAAATGAGGTTCAATCCCCATTTTTCAGGAGGGCAAGGGTAACAATTGGTACACTGTAACAATACCAGTTCCCCTTTCTTTTCTGTTATTACAGAAACTGCTTTTTCTATTTCTTCATCATAAGCCATTCCTGTACTCAACAAAAAGGGTAACTTGAACTTTGTTAATTCTATAAGAAACGGCAAATTGTTGAGTTCACCTGAACCAATTTTCCATCCTTTAATTCCTATTTCATACAGTAGCTCTGCAGCTTCTAACGAGAAGGGCGAACTCAAAAAAGTCATCTTATTTTTTTCTGTATATTCCTTTAGTTCCTTCCACTGATCTTTACTAAAGGCCGTTCTCTCCCAATAATCCTTTCTCGTTTTGTCTTGGGGAAAGATTTTTACTCTAAACTTCTCTTCTTTTGTGCTTTCCGCAGAAGCGATATGAGTTTGAAACTTGACCGCTTGAACTCCTGTTTTAGCGGCTGCTTCAATAAAGGCATAAGCGGCTCCCAAGCTTCCATCGTGGCTTAAACCCATTTCAGCAATAATAAAGCAATCATTGCCTTTACCAATTTCTATTCCATCTATTTTTACGGTCTTTTCTACCAATTTTGCCACCCTACAAAAATGCCGAAGACTTCGACCTCTTTATTTTACCACATTGATCACGTCTTCTGATAGAAATTTTATGTTTTTTGCGTATTTTTGGAAGCCAGCTAGAACTTACTTTGAAAAAGGAGCTTACTTCCCCTTTTGTGTTCCCTTATTTATGTGCTGAGGCTTCTTTGGGTGACCTAAATACAGGTTGAAAATCTTCTAAATGAGATTTTACCCGCTGTCCTTTGAGGTTATAAAAATTAAACTTAAAATCCTTGTTAAACTTCTGCTTCAACATTTTAACCGAAGTATTTCCACTAAATTCATGGGCACCGATATCAGGACGAGTCCCTACGACTCTTGCATTTCCATCTATATCCTGCGTGCCTAGCATCTCACTAGAAAGAGATAAGCCCCCATCAATCGCTAGAGAATTTTCACGCAGATGTAAATCATCAGGGCCTCCGACAATATTCGGGTCTTTAAAGCTACCCTTGTTGTCCCGCCAGGTTCCTGAATTATTTGTGCTGGCACCAAAATACATATTATTATCAACAACGATGTTAGTATGGTTACTTCCCCAGTTGGAAATATATTCTTTACCCGAAGATGCGATTAAAATATTGTTTTTTATTTCTACACGATCCGTATTGAATTGGAGGGCTATTTCAGTATTTGTTCCATGGTAAAGGGTATTATTAATAATGAAAATATTGAGGGCATTGCCTCGATTTGAAGCATAACCTCCTACGAGTATATTGCTTTGAAACCCCCGTGCGACAAAATTGTTTCGAACCGTAATATTTGAAGTTGTTTTACCCACATGCTCACTGGCTACTTCAATTCCTATATCACAATTATCAATCACATTTTTTTCGATAATAATGTCTTTGCCCCCATCCACATAAATACCCCCAGCAGACTTATCTCCCCCATAAGTAGAATTTGAACCCGAACTGTTATTCTTTACGATGTTCCCTGAACAAAGGCCGTTACGGGCTTGATCCTTTCCCTTAGGACCTGTTCCTTCAAAGCCTATAAAATCTATCCCAATATTATTATTGTCATGGACATAATTGTTAGAAACAACCCAAGACTCCACATTACCATTTAAGACCATCGCTTCACTTTGACCCAATTTGCAATTGTAAATTTCATTTCCATCAATGATTAAGTTGTTAATGGAACGTTCTCCTGATCCATAGGCAGACAGTCCATGAGCATTGCTTGAACTGATGATGTCATGAATTTTG
>CAZLBO010000096.1:0-7558 GCA_964557725.1 uncultured Bifidobacteriales bacterium
TGATGGGAGAATATATTTTTAAAGATTATTCTCAAGCAAAAGTTTTTTTAAGTAAATAATCCTACTTTTAGGCTCTAAATCGTGTAAAATCGAGGTATCTCCTCTGGTTTTGAGTGCATTTTACCCTTGGAAGTTTAACTTTCAAGGGTTTATTTTTTGTGCCTCCTTTGTCCTCTGGGGAAAAATGATTATAATTAGCAAAAAAAATAACCTCCTAAAAAGTGATAGCGAGATAAATTGGCAACTAAAAAAGTAAAGAAAAAAGCAACGGCAGTCATTGCAACCAAAAAACTAATTATAGCAGAAAAACCGAGTGTAGCAAAAGACATTGTAAAAGTCTTACCGGGGAAGTTTGAGTCTACTAAAAATTATTTTGAAAGTGAAGAATACATTGTATCCTTTGCCATAGGGCATTTAGTCACTATTTGTACTCCTCCTGAAATAGATGAAAAGTATAAATCTTGGTCATTAGATGTTCTCCCCATGTTGCCAGAGGTGTTTCCTTTAAAGTCATTACCCAATACAAAATCACAATTAACCGCATTGACTAAGCTGATTAAGCGCAAAGACGTTGCAGAAATCATTAATGGCTGTGATGCGGGTCGTGAAGGAGAATTGATCTTTAGATACATTCTTCAATTTGTTGGTGAAAAGGGCTATGCAAAAAAGAAGCTCTCTCGACTTTGGTTGCAGAGTATGACAAAGGAGTCTATCCTTGATGGCCTCGCTAACTTAAGAACAAATGAAGAAATGTTGGGCTTAGCGGACGCCGCTAAATGCCGTTCAGAGGCTGATTGGTTGATTGGAATTAATGGATCTCGTGCTTTAACGGGCTTTAAATCTCGCTTTGGTGGCTTTCGCTTAACTCCTTGTGGACGGGTACAAACACCAACGCTATCCATTATTTTCAAAAGAGAAATAGAAATTAAAAAATTCATTCCTAAAGATTATTGGGAAATTGCAGGTGAGTTTAAATTTTCTCAGGGCGAATACGAAGCAAGATGGATAGATCCAGGCTTTAAAAAAGACCCTGAAAATCCTCATGGAAAAATGGATAGGCTTTGGGATAAAAAAACTGCGGAGCAGATAATAACTGAATGTGAGGGGAAACCAGCAGAAGTAACTGAGGTTCAAAAGCCCACCACTCAGGCTTGTCCTATGCTTTATGATTTAACGAGTTTACAAAGAGAAGCTAATAATCGCTTTGGGTTCTCTGCAAAACATACTTTAGATATTATTCAATCTTTGTATGACAGGCATAAGGTGGTGACTTATCCCAGAACGGATAGTAAGCATTTGCCAGAAAATTATTTGCCTTTGGTCAATGAGGTGATGAGCTCTTTTAAAGGAAGTGAGTTTGGAGGGGTTGCTCAAAAAGTACTTGCAGAAAAGTGGATAAAACCTAATAAGAAGATTTTTAACAATGCCAAAATATCGGATCACCATGCGGTCATCCCCACCTCCACTCCTCCTTCTAGCTTGTCAGAGGCTGAGAGTAAATTGTATAAAATGATCACTCAACGTTTTATCGCCATATTTTATCCTGTCGCTCGCTTTCTCAATACTTCTCGTTTATCTGTAATTGGTGAACATACCTTTAAAACGGACGGTAAAATATTAGAAGATGCAGGCTGGAAAATTGTTTATGGAGTTAACAAAAATTCAGATGAAGTGATGCAAGAAATTCCTAAGGATGAGAAGCCACTTGCAGATAAATTAAACCTTAAAGACGAGCAAACAAAACATCCCCCTCGTTACACCGAGTCGACTTTACTTTCTATTATGGAAAGTGCGGGTAAGTTAGTAGATGATGATGAGTTGAGAGATGCGATGAAGGAACGAGGTTTAGGTACGGCTGCGACTCGTGCTGCTATTATTGAAGGGCTCATCAAGGACAAGTATATCGTTCGTCAAGCCAAGGAATTGATTCCTACGGCTAAGGCAGCCGAATTACTAGAAGCTATTCTTATCATGAAGATAGACGAGTTGACTTCTCCCGAAATGACAGGAGAATGGGAGTACCGCTTAGAGCAAATTTCTAAAAACAAAATTACTCGTGAAGAATTTATGACGGGAATTAATGACTTTACCCGTGGGATGGTTAAAAAGGTCAAGTCCTTTGATGAACATGCAGAAGGAAATAAAAAAGTAGTTTTTGTTGATAAGGGAACAGGAAAAACTTTTGTGGAAACCATTACCTTTTATGAGTCTGAAGATGGAGAAATTAAAATCCGAAAATTTTTGGGTGGTCGCTTTTTTTCTATTGAAGAAGTTCAGATTTTATTAACAGAAAGAAAGATAGGCCCCTTATTGGGTTTTGTGAGTAAGAAATCGGGTAAGCCCTTTTCTGCTATGGTTAAATTAAAACCAGATCATCGAGTAGAGTTTGTTTTTGAAGATGTAAATGAAGACCCGCCAGACTTTAAAACGTTAGAAGTTGTGGGGAAGTCTCCTGTAGATGATACAACGGTCTATGTTGGTGAAATGAGTTATGTTTCTGAATCTTATTATGATAAGGAATCTAAAACAGGCCTAAAAGTTAATAAAGTTCTTTTGGGTGCTGAAATTTCTGTGAGCAACATGAAGCGAATGCTTGATGGTGAAAAAACAGAATTGATTAAAGGAATGCGATCCTCAAAAACGAAGCGGTTATTTGATGCTTTTTTAAGTTTGAGTAAAGTGGGCAAGATATCCTTTAGCTTTCCTCCCCGAAAGTCTTTTAAGAAGAAACCTGCGAAGGCCGAAGCCGATTAGGGCAAAGGAATTTTATGAGAAAGATTGTTTTTAAAAGGCTTTTATTATTTGCCTCTATAGTTGCTTTTTTATTCCTTTGGAACTGCAGTAGCCCTAACTCAGGGAACCCACCACCTCGTTTAGAGTTGACGATTCCCTTTGATACAGTAGATGTATCCCAATATGATAGCGTTAAAATAGTATTCAATAATAAAAGTAACCCATTGGAAATTATAAAAGAGTTAACGATTCCTCTAAATGGAGTTGATTCGTTAAAAGAAGTGATTGTTCCATTTAAGGATACAGTAATAGGTGATTATATAGGAATGGTTACCTTTTTTAAAGGGGATGAAAAGAGGGTTAATTACACAGTTGTTTTTTCTGCAAATGGAGAGTCAAGTATCTTTCAGTGGGGAATATGGACGTTAGAAGGGCTAAAGGATTTTGCACTATCGACAGGTGATAGCTTAGTATTAACTTTTTTGGTGGGAGGGGAGGTCACTAAATATGAATGGTATAAGGATAATCAACGACTTGGTGAAACATCATATCAATTTTCTCAAGTTGTTTCTGTTGCTGACAAGGGAGTGTACCGGGTAAAAGCGATTGGCAAGATAGGAAACCTTCTCAGTGAAAGTGAAGTTGTTGTTGATGGTGTTCGTGTAGAAAAATATAAGTTGTTTGTTGAATTTGGTGAAAAAGGGACGATAAGTCCTAATTCTCAATTGGGTTATGTTAATGTTAGTAAAGGCGATGATTTTACAATAGAAGTGTTGCCTGATTCAGGGTATGAAATTGATACGGTTTTTGTTGATAGTGTGCCTGTTTCTAATTCTAAGTATGTTTTTAGAAAACCATATACTTTCTCTAATTTTATAAAGAATAGAACCGTTTCAGCCGTATTTAAAATAAAAATGTACCCTGTGATTATTTCTGTAGATAGAGGTGTTCAAGTTGACTTTCTTTTAGATACGGTCTGGCTCCCTTTTGGTACAGATACAACGATTAATGTTACGGTAGATGTTGGACGGAAATTAAAATCACTTATTGTTGAGAGGGATAATAAATACGATACCTTATCTTTGATAACGACTCAAATAGAAGTGAGAAATCTTTCTTCTAGGTACAGTGCTGTTTTTGTCACAGAAAAAAATGAATTCCCTATTGAGGTAAAGTCAGGGATAGGTGGTGTGATTACAATAGATAATCCTAAAATAGTAGTTTCTGGCGATTCAGTATTGTTGACTGTATTAGCCAATGAGGGTTATCAGCTCGACTCTGTTCAAGTGAATGGAATATTGGATAGTGTTGCAGTTGCTTCTGGTCAAATTATTCTAGACTCGGTGACAAAAAGCATGATTGTCGAAGCGTGGTTTTCGCCTTTGATTTATACAATTATTTATGAAACAGATATGGGAGGGACAATAACGTCTGATTCTGTGAATATTAAATATGGTAAAGATACATCCATAACATATACTGTGAATGCTGGCTATGAACTAGACTCTGTGTTTGTAAATGGGAAAGCTGTTTCTTTCTTAGCAACTGATCGTCAGTATGAATTTACTGATGTGAAGAGAAATAACACCCTTCAGACGGTTTACTCGTGTGGCCGATGTAAAGATTCTTTAGCATTAGTGGCGTTGTTTGATGGGTCTGGTGGTAAGAGTTGGAAAAAGAAGAAAAATTGGAAGACCGCTAAACCGATTTCTCAATGGGAAGGAGTGATAGTGGTTAAAGGGAGGGTTGGAGCCTTAAATTTAAGGGCTCATGGTTTAACAAGTTTGCCCTCAGCTATTGGTGACTTTCCGTACCTTACCTCTTTATCGCTTGTGTTTAATGATTTGAAAGTTGTACCTGCTGAGATAGGAAAGTTGTCGAGGCTTGTGAGATTGGAATTGTATAATTGCGGATTAAAAGCCTTGCCTCCAGAAATTGAAGAGTTATCAAACCTAGTTACTCTTGTGTTACCTAATAATGCGTTAACCACTTTGCCTGCTGAAATTGGAAAGTTATTAAAATTAGAGGAATTGGGTGTCAGCCGCAATCGCATCAATCGCTTACCTCCAGAAATTGGAAAATTGGTTAGTCTTAAAGATTTCAGTATTGGGGGTATGGGGGATTTAACGAGCTTGCCACCTGAGATGGGGGACTTGTCTAGTCTTATCAGATTAAATATTTCAGGAAATAAAATAACGACTTTGCCGGGTGAGCTTGTAAAATTGAAGAAGGTGACTAAATTTGATATGAGTGCTAATAAGGTGTGTAAAGGTCTTCCTAAAGCACTCGATACATGGGCTACCGCAAGGGATAGTGATTGGAAAAAAACTCAAAAATGCCCTTGAGTGTTTAGGTTATCTGTTGCGATAATGTTTTAGCAGCCTTCTTTAAGCCTGTAAAGATAGAGCTAGCAACAAATTCAGGGAAGTTTCGGGGCAGTTTAGCCGAAACCTTTTGGATGACTTGGGGGGTCGTTTCGATGAGCTCTTCTAGGATGACCTCGAGCCTTTTTTTTGACAGACCACAGAGCTTAGCGGTATGAAACCAATGATCGATGTGGATCTGAAGCCATTTATCATGTTTGTTTTTTCCTTTTACATACATCGCCATCTTTATTTTTTCGGGAGCAATTTTTTGTTTGGTCTTTCCCATAATGGGGTAAGCAGAAATAATGTCATATAAAGGGGTGAGCTGATATTTACCCCCATTTTTTATAAACAAGCTAAAGTTTTTTGCGTGTCCATCGGGAGCTGCTAACATCCAAAATAAAATTTGAGTTTTAAAAAATGTTTCTCGATCGGCTTCAGAATGGAGTGAGCCATATAAAAGCTGCATGATATCCAATATGCCAGGGCCCCCTTGGTTTTGGTATTTAACTAAGGGAGAGTACCCTAATGCTTGGCACATATCCTCTTGGGGGAGTCTCATCCACCAAGTATTATCTTTTGATAGCTTTCGATCGAACCTTTTTACTACAAGAACTTTTCGTTCTCCAAAAGTAGAGATGTTACACTGTGCCACAGGAATTTGAAAGGCTTTTACAATTCGGCTACACAGCCACTCATTTTCAACAGAAGTACTCATATCTGCTTGTGAGTTGCCGACAAGGCCTAAGGGCAATTTAAAGATATGAGTGGTTGGGGTGGTTCCACTCGGAACAACCCATTTTCCTTTGTGCCTAAGGAAGGCTGTCTTTTCTTGAGCACCTGCTAATGAAATCCGAAAGGCGTCCTCATGAAGCCCTAGTCGGGGAGTATTTAATGAAGAGTCCAAGGCTTTGGCAATGCCTAAAGGGGTAATGGGGCTTCCTGTGATTGTGTTTAATGATTCAGGCTCTTCTCCAGGGGGGAGGAGTTGAATGGCTCCTACGCAATCCTTTCCAATGTCTGTGAGCAAGTCAAATGCCCGAGAAGAATCGGATGAAAATTTTGCTTGAATCCGTCGGCGAATATCATCGCTATCGGGTAATAAATTTTCAAAATAATATTCAACAAACTTACCAATGTGAGAGGTTTGCGAAGAACGTAGAGGCATGGACAGAGAGAGGGGTCTCGCTTCTTTGGAGTCTAGCCAAGAATCAGTGTATTTGAACTCATGTCGTCCTTGTATTCCTATTGTCCAATGCCCGATGAGATGGCCATTCATCCATACACCTAATTGTTTTATTTTTGACAGAGATGCCATGTTTACCAATCACTTTGAGGTGTTGAATGAGAGGACCTTTCTGTTATTATTATTTCAAGTTCTAAGGCGGAAAGAAGTTTGAATAAACTACCAATAGTACTTTTTTGGGGTGTTAATTCTAAACTAGAAATAGTTTTAGGAAGTAAGCCTACCTTTTCTCCTGTGTTTTTTTGTGTGAAACCGTTTAGTTTTCGGTAGCCTTGTAATACCTTTCCTAATTGATTGGGTGTGTTTATGTTAGTCATTCGATTTCCTTTTGATTCTAATATATCATACAAATCAAAAAAAGTCAATATACCTTACTCGGTATAAAAATAAATTAACCCTTATAGGGTATAAAAATTAATTATACCGAGTAGGGGTTTTATGCTTGAGACTGAATGTGTCGTTTAAAGAAGACTTTAGTGTCTGGGCAGAGCTTGCCTAGTTTTCCCATTTTTTCAATTGAATCAGGTGTTTCCCACTTCCATGTTTTGAATTCTATTGTTGAAGGGGTAATAGTGCCATCGTATTTAAAGTAATAAAGGTGTGCTTCATATTCGAGTTCAGGGGATTGGTAAGAAAAATTGAATAAATATTTAAGGATTCCTCTTGCTCCAAGTTCTTCTTGAAGCTCTCTTTGAGCTCCTTCAAGGAATGACTCATTTTTTTCGACTTTACCACCAATTCCGACACCATACAAAAGGGGGAATGTTTTTTTATTTTCAGATCTTTGATGAATAAAAAATTCGCCTAATGAGTTTTGTACAATGACAATAGCCACTCGTTGGTCTTTTTTGAAGTTGGAAATTAAACGGCTTGGAATAGACTGCAAAAATACCCACCTTCCTTGTCGGAGTCGTCTCCTGTTTGATGGTAAACATCTAGAATAACAGAGGAACGCCGATAAGTGCTTTTGATATATTTAAAAAACAATTCACATGTTTGTTCTTGTATAGGGAAGATAGGGAGTTGTAGAGCTCCTTCTGTAAATAAAGAACGCCATTGGGTAAGAGAAGTGAGTTCTTCACGAGAGGCGTTGGCGTATTCAACTTTTAAGCAGTGGCCATTTTTTTTTAGTATTTTACGAATGTTTCTGGAAATAACCCGTGTAGACATGTAATCATCTAGGTTTTCTTCTACGTTATTTTCATTTACTTCA
>CAZLBO010000097.1:0-7512 GCA_964557725.1 uncultured Bifidobacteriales bacterium
TCTTCCTTCAATGAGATTAGCACGACGCAACAGTTTTATTGTTTCGTCTGTAATTTTTAGCTTTTTCTGAACACGATCCAAAGCCAATACACTTTCAAAGGATAACCCTTCTTCCCTCATCAACTGACGGCTATAAGCAGGATCAACAACGCCGCCATGAATGGTTATGCGTACTGTATTTTCTTCGGATAAATCATAGTCCGGCATCGGCAAATAGCGCTCTGCCTGTCTGCTATGCATTTTATGAATACCATAGCCCATCGTATCAATCATATTTAGCTCGGTCATGGCTTGCACCAAAAATGGATTGCGATAGCGGCGTGGGGTTTTCTCACCCAAAATATAATCATCGGGAGAGCCATCAAAAAAACCGCCTTCATTTTCAAAAATAAGCTTATCTGGTTTTTCTGTGACAATAATTCGTCCATTACGCATGTAATCTTGATGGGAAATACAGTTATGGAGTGCCTCTAAAACGATATTCTGATCATATTTTGAAATTTCATAAGGTAATAATTCATCATTTGGTAATAGGCGAAGCTGAATATTACGAATTTTTTGATAGAGTAACGTGCTATTCAGCATAAATGGCGGGCTAAAATGCTCATAAGCTTGTTCAGCTCCAACAAGTTTCCAAGTCATTTGTGCTGGGTGTGGAGAGAGCAAATGAGTGGATTCTGCCTTTCCAAGTAACAGTATTGCTGTGCGAGTAATATTTCCATCCTGTGTTATCTTCGCTCGATTTAAGAAGGTTTCATCAGACCAACTATTAACCTCATTCGCTGAAAAACGGTTGGCGTATTTCATCAAGTTTATCTAGACCTAGACTTGTTAAGCTTTCTCCTGCACGAGCGTGATAATGTCCCTTCCATGCAATAGGCATACCGCGAGGTGCAGGTGGAATTTCAAACATAATTACGCGTCCATCAGGGGTTTGTAATTCGTGAATATTTCGAAAGGTTACACTTGGTTCGGTACTTCCAGCAACTTGCATTTTCAAGCTTTGTAAACGCTCCTGCTCAGGTCGATAATCAGTTCCCACAACTGTGCGAGATTCGTTATCAATACCAAACACTAGCCATGCTTTATCAATATTACGCAAATTCGCTTCATTGGACAATGCAGAGAAGTACTTCCCTATCTCATTGGTAGAAAACCCATCACCTGCCTGTTTAAATTCCACTACTTCGTTTTCCCAAGTGGCAATCAAATTATCCAAGGCTACCTGTAGATCAGTCGCACCCATTCAGTTCCTTTCCCTTAAGTAATTTTAATATCTGTTACTGAATTTGAAGAACCCAGAATAACAAGATGTTAAGCCTTTTACTTCAACCCAAAGAAGTTATAAGCCATCTTTTTCTCATTTAACATGCCTTGACCTCGGAAGTAAATCACCTCTCCGCCCATAAATCGTTTAACGGCCCATTTTGTCATTCCGCTAAATTCATTGAGGATAGATAATTGTTGATTGTCTCTACTTCTTTTGAGGTTCACAGTAGACTCTTTATAAACAAGGCTTAAATCTGTTGCGACCTTTAATTTTTTGGCCTTGGCTTGTTTGTTAATTTTAATGGCCGTAGGGGTGAGGAGTTGTAGTTTGCCTTCAACTTCTTGCAAACCAAATCCAACAGGCTTTTGACTGTATTTTTTTTGGGGTTGTAAAATGTAACCCAATTCAATGGGGCCTGTGGTGCTCATGTAGCGGTAACCGTTTTTGACTAATTTAGTTCCCATTTTGGTTTGAAAGGTGTGATCCATGTAGGCTGTGCCTTCTACAGCAAGGGAGTCGCCATTGATAGCAATAAAACCTTTTACTTTGGCTCGTGGAATATGAACATAAATACCAATTTTTTCAGAGCCTAGTTTAAAGATTCCGTCTCCCCAAGTCTTTCCTACTTGAATATCTGTAAAGGAAAGGTCGACAAGGTACTCGATACCTTTTTTTGTGGTGTGTAGAAAGACTCGATGGCTTTCGGGAAGCTTACCACTAAACCAAATGTTCTTATGAATGTTGAGTCGCTCTTCGGAATCGGTAAATTGAAAGTTGCTTTTGGGATATTCTCTCGCAAGGGTATAGGTCTTTTTTTTGAAATTAATAATGGAAAGATCGGTTCCACAAACAGGGTCTTTAATTCGCCCCAAGTTAGCCCGTGAATAATTAAAGTGAACGGTCATATTGTTATTTAAAAGAAATTGATAAGTCCAAAACTCATTGTAAGTCTTGCTTTTGGAAGGATGATCTTTGAGATCAGAATATTGAGTATTTCTCAAGGAGCCAGAAGGAGAGGTAACAGATTTTTTTCCCCAAGTCGTGCTGCTTAATAAAAGTAAGGCACCGACAAAGAGCGGAAGAACGGAAAGGCTTTTATAATTTTTCATAAGAATAATCTACAATTTATCATGACTTAATGGACGATTTGATGGACAAGTGATTCAAAAATAATCTGAAAGGTATGTGGGAGTTGGAGCATCCAGCTTAAAGAAATAAAGTGAGCAACGTGGAAGAAAACAGAAAAAATAAGGAATAACATGAGTAAAATAAAGGAAAGGGAAAAGAAACGGCCAAAAAGACTAAGATCTGTTTGAATCCAGCGAACTTCTAAGGAGAGGCGATAAAGGTAATTTCCCAACAACAAAAAGGTGAACCAGTGCCATGTATTTAAAAATGAAGGAGAAATAATAAAGCTAAGGCCAAGAAAAAGAGAAGCCGTGAGGGGAAAGAAGTAAGGACTAAGAGCGACGAGTAGGTTATGTCCATGAAATTGTACTTCGCCACCTTTTTCAGAAGTGGCCAGTAAAGACTGAGGCGGACTTAAGGTAAGGTATCCAAAAATTGCATGCGTTAGTTCGTGTTCGAGTGTATCTAAAAAGCCGAAGGGGTCCTTCCATTTTAACCCCTTAAGCACCCAAGTGAAAAGAAGCCTTCCTACAAAACCAATTAACAAAGCGTAGAATAAAGGATGGGTGAGTGAGCTCCTAGTATTCAAAGAAAGAAAAGTGGAGACGGTAAGAAAAAGCCCTATCCATAACAGAGGAATAAGAATGATTTTTGAGAGTATCCAACTTAGTTTTTTCATATTTTTTACAACCCTAATAAAATAAACGCCTTGCCCCCATGAGTCCTAAAGAATTAGTATATTGGGCACTTAAATTTTTACAAAACTAGGAGTTTTTTTATGGCTAAAATCAAGTCCGTTATCGGTCGGCAAATCCTCGATTCAAGAGGAAACCCCACAGTAGAAGTTGATATTGAATTAACTAATGGAATCATAGGGCGGGCGTCAGTCCCTTCTGGTGCTTCTACAGGTGAATATGAAGCTTGTGAATTGAGGGATGGAAAAAAGAAGGCATACCTAGGAAAAGGGGTAACCAAGGCCGTTGATAATGTAAACAAGATTTTGGTAAACGTTCTTAAAGGACAAGATCCTTCGAACCAAGTGGCATTAGATACTGCCATGATAGAAAAAGATGGCACGCCTAATAAATCAAAAGTAGGAGCAAATGCTATTTTGGGTTGTTCTCTTGCTTTGGCAAGAGCAGCTGCACAGGACAAGAAAAAACCTTTGTACAAATACCTTGCGGGTTTGGCGAAGAATAAAAGTTTAGACTTTCCTTTACCTATGTGTAATATTATTAATGGTGGCGCTCACTCTGATGCTCCTGTTGATATTCAAGAATTTATGGTAGCCCCTGTAGGTGCTAAATCTTTTAGCGAAGGTTTGCGAATGGTTACAGAAATCTTTCATGCTCTTAAAAAGATTCTTTCTAAAAGAGGTCTTTCGACAGCTGTAGGAGATGAAGGTGGCTTTGCCCCTAGTGTTAAGGGAACAACAGATGCTCTCAATGTAATTATGAAGGCGATTGAAGCGGCAGGTTACAAACCTGGCACTCAAATTAAAATTGCTTTGGATGCTGCTGCTTCTGAATTTTATGATAAAGAATCAAAAAAGTATATCTTTAAAAAATCATCAGGCAAAGCGTTAACAAGCAAACAGATGATTAAGTTTTATCAAGACCTTTGTGCCAAATACCCTATCTATTCTATAGAAGATGGGTTAGATGAAAATGATTGGGAAGGTTGGAATACACTCACAGAAACATTGGGTGATAAAGTTCAATTAGTGGGTGATGATTTATTTGTCACTAATCCTGTAAGATTAAAACGTGGTATTGAAGAAAAATCTGCCAATGCAATTTTGATCAAGGTGAATCAAATCGGAACTTTAACAGAAACTTTGACGGCTATTAAAATGGCTCAAAAAGCTAAGTTTGGTGTGGTTATTTCTCATCGTTCAGGAGAAACAGAAGATAGCTTTATTGCTGATTTAGCTGTTGCTACAGGAGCAGGTCAAATTAAAACAGGTTCATTGAGTCGAACAGATAGAGTTTGTAAATACAATCAACTGTTAAGAATTGAAGAAGCCCAAGGCAGTCAAGCGAAATGGACTAAAAGTCGTTTCTAAAGAAAGTTAATTTAGGATTTGGGACGTTCGCTTCCCAAATCCTATTTTTTTATTTAACGGAAAAAAAGCGATCCGCTTTTCCATCGTTCCCCACTACAAAAGTCATTCTTCGAGCACATTTAGGGCAAATAGCTTGGTAATTCTTTTTGTCTAAATTTTTATAGGCTCTGCCATAAACCTTACAGCAGGTAAAGTTTATGCCTAACCAAGGCCTAGGTTTTCGGTTTACAGTCATAGCATGATTGTAAACCTTTTTTGTTTAGGAAGCTTTTATAACTTCTCAAAAGCCTCAACAATCTTCTCGGCTGTCATTCCGTGCATTTGGTATAAATCATCTGCTGTATAAGCTGATTGTCCAAAATGATTGGGGATGCCAATGGAATGGAGCTTAAGGGAAACCCTTTTTTGTAAAAGCTTATGACTCAATTGAGCCCCCATACCGCCAATTAATTGATGGTCTTCTATGGTAATTAATTTCCCCTTTGCCTTTTGAACAGCAGTAGCAATGGTTTCTACATCAGAAGAATTAATAAAAGCATTGTTAATGACGGTAATAGAAAAACCCTTCGCTTGTAAAAGAGATTCGGCTTCCAAGGCTTTTGCAAGCATGGGACCCGAAGCGACAATCACTCCATCAGAACCCTCTTTGAGGACTTGGGCTTTTCCCCATTCATAAGTAGGGTTCTCTTGATAGTAGGCAGGGTAATTCTCTCGACCTACAAAAAAGATAACGCTATCAGGGGTTTCCCCTTTTTGGCGTGCCTTATCAATATTCTCTAAGGCTTGTTTCATTAGGGATTCTGCTTCCGAAGAACAAGAACAACAAACCACTTGGGTTTGGGGGATAGAGCATGTAGCCGCAAAATAGGTAGTGGCTTGGTGAGAGGCACCATCTGCTGCATCTTGAAAGCCTGTGTGAGAAAATACCGCAACGAGTGGCGCTTGTGAAAGTGCCGCCATGGTTAAGGGGAGGTTGCCTTTGGTGACACCAAATTGGGCAAAAGTATCTACCACAGGAATTAAACCTGATAGGGAAAGTCCCGCGGCCACATTTACCATATTGGATTCGGCGACACCTACTTCTATCCATCGATCAGGAAAGGCTTTATGAAAAGGGGCTACCCCTGTGGATCCTTGTAAATCTGCTGAGATGGAATAGACGGGGAGGCCTTCTTTAGTGGCTTGGATCATTGCTTTGGCAATTCCTGCTTGTACCTTTTCCGATTTTACAGTGGGTGCAGAGCTATTTGTGGGTGAACTTGAATCGGAAGCCTTAGGAGTGAGGCTTTCCGCCCATTTTTTAAACTCCTCAGGGGTTTCACCGTCAAAGATTTCATCAATAAAGCCTGCAATTTTTCCATCCCCTTTTTTTAGGGGAAAGCCATGTCCGCCAGAAGCACTTTCTTCGGTGGCTTTAATACCGTAACCCTTAATAGTTTTAACGATGACCGCTACAGGTTGATTCGGATTGGCTTGGGCTTCTTTAATGGCTTCTTCTATTTCAGAAAATACAACTTGAAGGTTATGTCCGTTTTCTACATAAATGGTTTTCCACCCCAAGGTAGGGAGTGATTGAAAGGTCGGATCCATGCTAAAGCTATCGACATCAATGGTTCCAGATAATTTTTTGTTATTGTCAGAGACGACCATTACAAAGGGGTTGAGCTTTTTTTTCGCTGCTAAGCCAGGAATTGCGGCAAAGGCTTCTTTGGCCTCGCCTTCCATAGAAGCTCCATCGGAAATAACACATATGGTTGTGCGATCAAGTCCCAATAATTTATCAGCCAAGCACAAACCTTGAGCTTGTGGTAAACCAGATCCAAGAGGTCCGTTACTGACTAAGACACCTTCAGGGTTCAAATGGGCTTCGCCGTGACCTGTGAGTTTACTTTCTATGGAGCGAAAGCCTTTGAGATCCTCAAAGGTTAAACCGTCAAAACCAAGATTAGCTCGTAAGGCATAAACACCGTTTTCAGTATGCCCAGCGTCATTCACAAAATTAAAATCGTTATACCAAGTATTTTTGGTGTTAAATAAAAGTCCATGAACAGCCGACATAATTTCTGCCAAGGCAGCAGGGCCACCCCAATGGCAAGCGGCTCCACCAATCACAGCGTGTAAATTCATTAAAGCAACCAAGGCTCGGGTCGCATTCGGATCGCCGAGTAAAATTGTATTTCCCAATTCATCAGTCACTTCTGTACTGTATTTAGGGGTAGAGGAAGGATTGCCACTCAAGCGTCTTTTACAAATAGAGGCAGAAAGTGAAGGAGCTTGGAGGGATTCAACGGAGGAGGTGCTATCTGCGCCCATGGGGTATTCCTTTGGTTTGGCTGTTTTGTTCTATTTATAATCGTGCGCAAATTTAGCACTTATTATCATGATTTTCTAAAAAAAATAAAGAGAAGATACTTTCTTCTCTTTATAGTTTACTCTATTTCCCTGAACAATAGATAAGACTGAGGGAATCTAGCCTTAAAGGAGCTGTTTTAATGGATTGAGTCAGAGATTTAAAGCTTTTTTCTAAATGTCGCATTTGATTAGCCCTTAATTCAGGGTTGAGCTTATCGAGAGGGAGAGCCCCTTGTCGTTCTACTTCGGCCTGAAAATAAGCCTCTGTTTTGGCAATGGCAGTGGCCTTAATCGTTTCGGCTTCTGCTTCGGCTTGCATGAGGATTTTATCCATGTACTGTTTGACAAGGGAAGGAGTAAACCCACTCACGGTGATAATGGATTGAGTGCTTTGTTTGAATAAGCCTTCTCTTATGGGGTTCATTAAATCAGAACGGGTGGCTCCTTTTTGATCCATAATAATTTCAATAGGAGTTGTAATTAAGAGGGGGGCACCACTGGTTCGTTTTACTTTAAAAGGTTCAAGTAAATAAACAGTTTTAAAAAAGAGACCTGTTTCAGTCCCGTCTTTCCATTGGGAGATAGAAACTTGATTTTCTGTTGTTCCTAAAACAAGATCCATTGCTCCTGTGACTAAAGGATGTTCCCAAGACATAAAAGTCAGATCTTCTCGGATTAAGGATTGTTCTCTATCTAA
>CAZLBO010000098.1:0-384 GCA_964557725.1 uncultured Bifidobacteriales bacterium
GATAAAATTGGTTATAAAATCTCTATGTTTATGGCTTTTGCGCTTCAGGCAATCTCAGTTCTCATGACTATCACAGCTAGTAGCTATGACACTATGTGGTGGGCATGTATTATGGCTGGTGCAGGGCATGGTATTGTCGAAGCAGTAATCAATCCGTTAGCGGCTTCTATTTATCGCAATGAAAAAAGTAAAATGCTTAATATTTTACACGCTTCTTGGCCTGCGGGAATCATGGTTGGTGGAGCTATTTATTTGACGATGTTTATTGACTCTAAGACTTGGGCAGAAGCAAATTATGCATGGATATTTATGTTACTTCCCGTATTAGCATATGGCGTAATGTTTGCATTATGTCACAAATACCCTGTGGATGAACGTATAGAA
>CAZLBO010000098.1:394-7474 GCA_964557725.1 uncultured Bifidobacteriales bacterium
TGACAGACATGCTTAAAGAGTTTGGTGGAATGGGAACTTTTATTGCAGCCACATTTATTGGTTATGAAGTCTTTACCCAATTGAGCTTATTTGGCGAAGGTCAATATACTCGCTTGTTAGTGTCCTTTATTTTTGGTGTGATTACAGGAACTGTCGTTGGTGTTATCTTAAAATCAAAAGGAAAAATGTTGTTTTTTGCCCTTTGTTTATTAATGATTCCATTGGCAACAGCTGAGATTGCAACAGATGGTTGGATTCAAAACTTAATGAAACCTTCCATGGGTAACTATGCTGGTTGGGCATTGGTGTTTTCTGCTTCTATTATGATGACTTTACGCTTTTTTGCTGGAGTTCCTCTTAAATACATGTCTCCATTAGGCTTGCTTTTGTTAAGCTCCGTTTTTTCAATCATAGGTCTTTTTTGGTTGTCTGTTGCTTCGGGTGCAGTGGTTTTTGTTGCCTTCGTATTTTACGCAGTAGGCCAAACATTTTACTGGCCGACAGTTTTGGGATTTACATCTGAACAATTTCCTAAGGGTGGAGCCATGACTTTGAATACGGTTTCTGCAATGGGTCTTTTGACAGTAGGTATTTTTGGCTTTCCATTTTTGGGTGCAGTTCAAGATAGTTACAATGCTAAAGCAGTGATGGATAATCAGCCCGCACTTGTGGAACAAATAAAAACAGAGAACAGAACCTTTGGCGCTGATAATAAAGCGATTATTGGGGAAGGAAACTTATTTGGTGTCACTTACTCAACTGTTAATTCAGAGGCTGTTATGGCTCAACCTGAATTCCCTGCTGAATCAAAAGCAGTTTTAGAAGAAAACTTAAAGCAAACAGGTCGAAGTACACTAAGAGTGGCAGCTGTATTGCCTATTATTATGGCAATTGGTTTTATACTGATGATTCTTTGGTTTAAGGCAAAGGGTGGCTACAAGCCTGTTGTTCTTGGTGACGAGAAATAAATGATAGATTAAGGTAAGAGGGGTTTATTGTTAGCCCTTTCTTATTTTTAAATATTGCAAAAAAAAAACAGCTTCCATTGGAAGCTGTTTTTTTTTTGCCTGCTGGTGTTAAATAAAGAAACTATCTATCCCCAAGCCGCTTGAAATGCCTCTTTAAACCCTACGGTCACCGTTTTCCCATCTGTCACAAAAGGTCTTTTGACTAGCTTTCCATTTTGCGCAAGTAACTTGAGTGCTTGGCTATCGGATAAAGTAGGGAGTTTGTCCTTTATCTTTTGTTCTCGATAGACCACTCCACTCGTATTGAATAAGGCACGAAGTGGATTGTTCTGTAAGGCTTTTTTTAGAATAGCCTCAGAAGGGGCTTCTTGGGTGATATCAATAAACCGATAGTCTGTTCCCTTAGCAATGAGGTGCTTTTCTGCTTGTCGGCAGGTGCTACATTTTTTGTATCCATAGAATTGAAGCATAGAAGAAAATTCCTTTTATTTTGAAATGAGTGCGGTTTTATAGAAGGTTATCAAACAGAGAGAGGGGGATTCGAACCCCCGTGATGTTGCCATCAACACGCTTTCCAAGCGTGCGCCTTCAGCCACTCGGCCACCTCTCTAGAATGATGAAGGCCAAATATAGTACAGGATGGTATTTTTTAAAGGATTATCCTAAGTTTGGTTACTTTTTTCTGGTTCCCTTGATATTATAAACACCTGGTTTGAGTGCCTGATTATTAGGGGAGTCCGTGATATAGAAGTACATTGAAGAAGGAATGTTCTTTGTCGTTGAATTTTTAAGGAATAACTGTTTTTTTATGAAACCTTT
The DNA here is from genome assembly GCA_964557725.1 of uncultured Bifidobacteriales bacterium. Taxonomy (GTDB): domain Bacteria; phylum Fibrobacterota; class Fibrobacteria; order UBA11236; family JADFYW01; genus CAZLBO01. The sequence goes on from CAZLBO010000098.1 coordinate 2,182, forward strand.
ATTTACCATGCCAAATTCTTTTTTCTGGGAAATATCGACAAGGACAGATTGAAAAACCCAAGCTAATAATGAATCAGGCCATACTCCCTTCATGCCATAGCCATGTCCTTTACCAGGGTCAACCACAAATTTTGAGTTAACTCCATTGGCTGTTAGAGCGGAGTCAAATAGTTGACTGTTTTGGATGGGAACCGCATTATCCTTGTCGCCATGTGCTAAAAATGTTTGAGGGGTTTGGGAAGTCACTTGTAAATGGTTGGACAAGCTATCAATCAGTTCTTGATTGGAGGAGTTGCTACCTAATAAACTGTTTTTGGAAACTACATGAGTATATGGAGTGTTTAAAGTAATGACAGGATAAATGAGAGCACCAAAGTCAGGCCTTGATTTAAAGCGTTCAATAGGATCGGTGTTTTGAGAGTCTCCAGCATCAAAATGGGTAAGGAGAGTAGAGGCTAAATGTCCTCCTGCAGAGAACCCCATAATGCCAATTTTTGTCGAGTCTACACCATAAGTGGGGGCTAACTGGCGTACAATGCGCATAGCACGTTTAGAATCGTTTAATTCAATAGGGTGGCGGTAGGGACGGAGTCTGTATTGTAAAACAAAAGCAGAAATTCCATTTTTATTAAACCATTTGGCAATGTCATGGCCTTCTTTTGCCATCGCTAAATTGATGTATGCCCCTCCAGGACAGATAATGACTCCAATTCCGGAATTACTGCTGTCAGGTGCAGGGTAAATATAGAGGCGAGGTTTATCTTTTGCAGTTTCACCCTGGGAGCCTGGGGCATTTCCATACCAAAGGAGTTTTTCTGGTGGGTTTCTGTTTAAAGCAAGGTTTTGGATGCCTTCTTCAAATACATCAGCTATTAATTTGTGTCCCTCAACTTTGGGGTGAACTCCGTCAGGTGCAAGGTTCATTTTATTGAGAAAGGGAGTGTTTACATCGATTATTCCTAAGCTTTTTTCTTTAGCGACTTGTTTGATAATCGGTATGATTTCATTTTGAAGGGTAAGACTATCAATTCCAAAATTGTTGGTGGTAATGGCAGGGGGGAGAACTAAAAGAATAGTTGGTTTGGGAGTGATAGTAGAGAGTGTATCAATCATATCGATTAAGTCAGGTTTAAATTCGGTACTATAAGTATCCCAATTTTGTGGTTTGGTATCATTGGTTCCTAGCATGAGGGTGATGATGTTAGGTTTAGTGATAAATAGATTTTTGAATTCGGATTCATTCCAATAAGGTTGATCTCCATTTTTTAGAAGAGTTCTTCCTGAGAGCCCGTAATTTGTGACGGTTATATTATTGCCAAAGCGTTTATTGATTAATGCTGTGTAGGATTGTGTGGCTTTATTTGATAAACCAGACCCTTGAGTAATGCTATTGCCAATCGTTGCAATTTTAGTTTGGGTGGTTCCTAAAGAAAAAAGGAGAGCTGTGAAGAGACTTAAGTATTTAAATGGGAAAGATAAAGATTGAATTTTAATCATACTGCCCTTTTTGGTTTAATTGGAAGGATAGGGTGAGGGAATCTTCTCTCACTATTTCAAAAAAGATAGCACAAATAATAGGATGCCACAACTCAAACGCTCTCCAAATTATGAATTATTCCTGACTAAATTAGCATAATGGCTCTCTCGTTCGAAATAGGAGTGAGGACGGATAATAGAGAGTGTTACTTCAAAGTATATGGGGCGTATTAGTTACAATATTGACAATGGCTTATACACTGGAGTTGTGGACACAAAGAGTGATTTGTCTTTACATATTGGTCGGGCATTGATTTTTGAAGAAGAACTTTCTAATGGTACACATACACTTGAATTAAAAGTAGATACTCAAACTTCGGGTACAAGTACTGAAATTGTCTTTTTTAACTTTTTAGTTAATTGATCTTAACAACAACAGTCACCGCATTCATTTCGTGCTTTGGCAAAGGCCTCTTTGCCTTCTTTAAAAGCAAACCAAGCAATACCTAAACTACCCACTGCATCTATATAGGGAATGCGAAAAAAATGATAAATAAGGCTGGAAGCTAAAAGAATGTAGGAGAGGTTAAAGCATGTTTTAGTGCATTTGGCATCGGCAATAATAGCAGGGGAATTAAGCTGTTGTCCTGTTTTTAATTTGATGACATAAAGGAAGTACATGGTGCCGATGGAAAGGGTGGAAATGATAATACCCATTAAACTAGACTGTGGCATTTGAGCAGAGTAAAAAGAAAGTGCGGATCCGATGAGTAACCCTGCTGTGAGAAGGTAAAAGGCCACTCCTGTTATTTTTAAGGCACGGACTTCAAAGAGGCCTTTGTCCGATTGAGGGTTCTTTTGGACTCGGTAAAGCATTTGGAGGATGCCCCAAGCGGAAAGAACTTCGACAAAGCTATCCACACCAAATCCAAAAAGGGCTAGGGTTTCATCTTTAGCTCCAAAACCAATGGAGACAATACCTTCTAGCAAATTGTAACCAATAGTGATAAAGGCTAAAATTTGAGCTCGCTGATAAAGGGCTTTTTTTTCCATGTCTTTAGTCCTCAAATGAATCCATTCAACTGATTGTAATAACTATTAGGTGTTTTAGCAATATGGGATTAAAAAAGATGATTTTATTTAAGCTTGGGATCGTCTAATATATGAGATAAAAAGAGGAGCTTTGTAAACTGTTGTTGATGATTTTTTCAAAGTGGTTTGAGACTATTTTAAAATTCCGTCAGGGTATTGTTAAAAGAACTTTTGGGCAAGAAAGTATTCACTTATTATTGCCCCTTATTTCAGGTTGTTTGTTTTATTACTACGGAATAGCTGTTGGGGCTTTTGTTTATACTGCATCCCTTTTGTTAATGGTGGGGAGTACAAAAAAGTTTTGGAGTTTGACTGCTATCTTTGGAATGTGGGTCTTGATTTTAAATGTTATCTGGCCTAAAAATCCTCTATTACTCACATGTAATTCTTTAAATCCTACCATAACAGGTGTTGTAAAAAGCTATTCCTTTGGAAACAAAATGATTATTCATGTAAATGGACAAAAAGTAGTGGTGGCACTTAAGAAGAACTCTCGTTTATTTATTCCTTCGGAAAAAGTAAAATTGTGGGGGAGGTTTACAGTGCCTATTATCGCGACTAATCACGGTCAGTTTGATTATCCAAGGTACTTGAAGTCATGTGGTATTTTCTCCCGTTTTAAAAGTGATTCGGTAGCGGTGTTGTCTGAGGCTTCTTTGTTTCAAACAGCCATATTTAAGTTGAGAATGCTAATGGAAAATTCGATAAAAAGAAACATCCGTTCGGATGTTTACCCCATTGTTCGATCGGCTTTATTAGGGTCGAGAGATTTATTAACTGAGGAGGACAAAGAATCATTTTCAAACTCAGGAATGTATCATTTATTGGCGATTAGTGGATTGCATGTAGGAGCAATTAGTTTTGTTTTTATTCAATTATTGTCTTTTTTTAGAATTGCGAAAAAGCCAAGGTATTTAATTACAGGGCTTATTCTTATTTTGTACATGCTTTTGTGTGGTAGCCCTATTAGTGTGGTAAGGACAACGCTCATGTATTGGGGGTTTCTTCCTGCTATTTTATGGGAACGTCCGGTGTATAGTCTTAATAACTTGGCTCTTTCTTGTTTGCTTTGTTTGTTGTGGATGCCTTATCAGATTTTGTCATTGGGCTTTCAACTTTCATTTTTAGCGACCTTTTTTTTATTGTATTACTCGCCTTTACTTTCTGCTTTTGGACGACTAAAACTTCCGACTTTGATCCAATCGGTTTGTTGTACTTTGGGGGCGAGTGGGCTACTTTTTTTAGTGACTTATCCCATTTTAGGCTATTCACTGCATCAGGTTTCTCCGCTTGCAATTGTGGGCAATGTCGCCACTATTTTTTTGACAACTATTATGGTATTCACAGCAGTGGGAACCTTACTTTTTAGTCTATTCAGTTTTTATTTGGCGAGCTGGATGGGGGAAGTGAGTAGTTTAGCGGCAGGAGGATTAAAGTATTCTGTTACATTATTGAGCGAGATTAAGGGGGGCAAGTGGTTTGTGGAAACTCCTAGTTATTGGGTTTGTTTTGTTCTTTTTTCTTTGTTATTGTTATTTCCTCTTATGAGAAAAAGAAAAAGAGTTACCCTAGTACTATGGGGACTTCTTCTTTTCTCAGGGATGTATGCTGTTGAGAATGTATATCGTTTGTTATTAACTCCTGCTAAAATTACATTTATGGATGTGGGGCAGGGGGATTCTATATTACTTGAGTTGCCAGGGGATGTGAATGTATTGATTGATGGGGGGCCTGGTGGGAGGTACTCCAATACAGGGAAAAATATTCTTTTGCCTTTTTTAAAACAAACGGGAAAGAAAAAGATTGATTATGTGATGATCACACATCCCGATTTAGACCATTATGGTGGTTTGGCATATTTGTTGGATAGGGTAGAGGTAGGGGCTATATTTTACTCTGGGCAAGAGGCAGAAACACTTGCTTGGAAGGCTTTGAGAAGAAAAATGAAAATATTAAAGGTGCCGATGAGGAAGGTAGTTTGTGGAGAAAGTATTTATCAATACTCAAAACTAAGTCTTAAGGTTTTGAGCCCTTGTGAATTACAATTTAAGGGGCGTAATAATAATTCTGTGGTGACCTTATTAACACTGCACCATCAAAATATGTTGTTTACGGGAGATATGGAGCGTGAGGCGGAGAGGTGGTTTGTGGATTATTACGACTTTAAGGTAGATATTTTAAAAATTGCTCATCACGGAAGTAAAACATCATCTTCTCAGGTATTTATCGATGAACTTAAACCTAAAATAGGAGTATTGAGTGCCGGTCGAAAAAATCGATATAGCTTACCTCATCCTGAGGTAATGGCACGCTATTCTCAAAGAGGGATTAAAGTATTTAATACACAAACACAGGGAGCGGTGCATTTTTCTTCATCAAAATGGAGTGATCAATGGAGAACTATGCTTAATTTCGAATAAAATTAATAGATTGAATAAAATGAATGATGAAGAAAATAAAGAGATTAAGTCTGTTTATAATGAAACAGAAATTTTGCGTAAACCGATATCGGGGATAGTCAAAGGTTACCATCATATTCCTTATGTATTGATTGGGCCTAAAAGGGACTCTGAAGGAGAGTCTATACAGTTAAAAGGGGAAATTACAGTTAGTCCCAAAATGATATTCTCACTTTCTTCAAATGAGGAACGTTATGAAGAGATTTTTGAAGAAGAGGAAGCTTTTATGGATGAGAGCATTGTCGGCCGTGCTTTTTCCTTTTCTA
>CAZLBO010000099.1:0-7470 GCA_964557725.1 uncultured Bifidobacteriales bacterium
GAATATGGAGTTCGAGTCGAAGACCATACATTATTTAATCGAAGGCATTTAGAAATGGATGCCTCCCAACCTCAAAATATTGTGCGAGGCGTACAAGTAGGCCTTGCCCCCAATTACCCCTACTTAAGTGCTTCTGTTTTTGAAACTGTCGATAAAAATCAAAAAAATACAGGAATGGGCTATAGCTTCAATTTAGCTTGGAGAGATGTCAAATGGGGTTTGGGTTCCTCCTACCTTGCAAAAGAGAGAGAGTTTAAAGACGGAGGAGTGCTACATACAGGGAGCTTAAACGGTTACTACAACCTTTGGGCATTTTGGCCTTCTACCCGTTACAAACACCCCATTGTCTGGCAGTTTGAGTACAACATTGGCCAAAAAGACAGAACACCTACCCATCAAAAGCTCTTTCATACTGGATGGATGGAAGGAGATTACCTAGTAATGAATGGCCTTAACCTCAAAGCCAATTACTCTTTTTACGATGCCGATTGGGAGCTAGAAAAAGATTACATCCAACGGTTAGGTTTTGGCTTTGATTGGACTTTTTTCAGAGGCTTGCGACTCTCAGCAGAGGCCAGAGCATCCGCCCCTGAAACAAATGAACCCAGCGTGGACATGATTATGTTTGTACATGGATATTTGTAAGTTATTCCCTTTTACTCCACTTACTCTTCACTTGCTTTCTCCTTCAAATAACGAGAGAAATCCTTTGCACTTAATTTCTGGATCTTTGTAGGAATCGTAAAATAATATTCTTTTCTGTCCCCAGACGTTAGCTTAATCGAAAGCTCTTTATTACCGTGGAGTTTATGCAACTCTTTGTATAAAAAATAGCCCCTGTTAAAAATGGATTCAGGCCCCTTTACATCTAACTTAAGAGAGGCTTTTAATTTTTTGACAGACACCTGAGGGGCCTCTAATAACCTCCCCTCTTGCTTAAGGAAGTGGGTAACCTGTGCCTTAACCCGACTACTCCGTCGGTAATATTGTGCCCTGAGTTTAGCTGCCTTTTTCCATTTCTTTTTCTTTTCAAGGGATTCAATCCACTCTGACCAAGCAGAGGCATTATCAGGGTTACTTTTGACTTGTGCCATCACTTTTTTTAGCCGTTGTTTTTCTCTCTCCCTCTTTAACTCTAATTCAGAAATAGGTACGGTAGGAAGCGAACGGCGTTTTTTTACTTTTGCGGGTTCTCCCTTGCTAAAGGATACAACTTTTAGAAGTACACTCTTATCACTCTTGACTCTTTTACTTTTTAGACGAGAAGAGGAAGAAGCCGATTTCTGTGAAGAATGAATTATTTTCTTCTCTTTTTTTATTCTACTGATTCCCACTATCGCCAGCAAAAACAAAAGGGAACCTAGCCACAAAACTTTTTTCTTTTTCTGTCTTTTTCCCCCCGTGGCTTGACTTGAAGTTAAGGTGGCCTGAGGTAAAGAGCTCCTAGGCTCCTGCCGTTCCTTAGGGAAAGAATCCTTGTTACCCTGGGTGTCTTCAGGCAAACTTATTCCTTCCGAAGGCCAAAAATCATCCGACTCGCCCTCCCATTCCACAGAAAAGCCCAATCGCTCAAGCTCTCTTTTGAGCTCCTCATTTTGTTTCTGCGAGGTTTTAGGTAAGGTCCAAGGCAAATTATTTAGGTTATTTTGGATCACACCTTTGCTTAAAGCCCCCAATCGAGAAAGTAAACCCACTGCTGCGTAAGAATCACTCTCCCCACTTCGGCTTGTAATGACTAATTTATCGCCCATCATTTATTATCACATACTTTTTGACAGAGAAAGAAAGACGAAATTTTAAAAAAATCTCGAAATTAAAATTATCTTTACGCTATGACTGAAAAAAGCAAATCAACCCTAGGAGAAATGTCCTTGGGGAATCATTTTAATGAAATGCGTAAGCGTTTATTCTACGCAGTGTTAGGCATCTTGTCTTGCACAATTGCCTCCTATGTGTACTGGCGAGAAATCTGGATTATTCTTCAAATACCTATCACCACTGGCGATGTCAAAATTTATTGGCAAGCATTGACCCCTGTGGAAGTCTTTTCAAACAGTATTAAGGTCGCTTTAATTGCAGGAATCCTTACTTCTTCGCCTTTTACTCTTTGGTGCGCTTGGAGATTTTTGGCTCCAGGGCTTTTTATAAAAGAAAAAAAGCTGATCTTGCCTGTTCTTATTGCCTCATTGCTTCTCTTTCTGGGAGGAGCGGCTTTCTGCTTTTTAGTGGTTTTGCCTTTTGGTATGAGATTTCTCATCAATTACACCCCTCAAGATATTTCCGCTAACTGGACAATGGGAGCTTACTCCTCTTTTATCCTTAAAATTCTCGTTTCCTTTGGACTTGCTTTTGAATTACCCGTAGTTTCTTATGTCTTTACCAAGTTGGGATTGATCACTTGGAGGATGTTGCGTGCTTCCGCCCGTTATGCCATTGTTATTATTGTCTTAGCCTCCGCATTGCTCACTCCCCCCGACCCTATTACACAGATTATGTTGGCGATTCCTCTCTGTCTCATTTACGGCGTTTCTATTGTCGTTTCCTGGATGGTGAATAAAGATAAAGAAGAAGAGGACGAGGATGAGGATGAGGAAAATGAAGAAGAAGAAAATCAAGAAGAGGAGAAGGAAGAATGACCTCATTTGGAATTGGTGAATTACTTGTTGTTCTTGTTTTGTCCCTACTTGCTTTTGACATTAAGCATATCGGTAAGGCGTTTAAGTGGATAAGCAGTATGCGATCCAAATTCTTTAACCTTCAGAATGACTGGAAATCACAGTTAGAACAGATGATTCAGGATCAAGACGCTCAAGAGGTTTTAGAAAAGAATATTCACTCTGTTTCAGGCATGCGAAAATGGGGACATGATAGGCTCCATTCCCAACCTGCCATGAATCGCTACCAAGCTTCTCAAGAAATAATGGATCAACTTAAAGATTTTGAACCTTACAAAAAAGCAAAAGTAGTGGCTTGCTATAGTAGTTTGTACGATGAACTGGATACTTCTTACCTTCTTAAAAAGATATTAGAAGATAAAAAAGCTGTTTGGTTGCCTTATATTACTAAAAAGGACAAAGTATCAGAAATGAAGTTTGCCCCTATTGAAACCCTAGGAAAGGACACCACCCCAGGAGTTCTAGGCATTTTGGAACCCTTAAAAGAACTTCAGAAAAAAGAAGAACTGCCCATTGACCTTTACTTTGTCCCTGGCCGGTGTTTTGATGAAGAAGGTGGCCGTATTGGCAGAGGCAAAGGTTTTTACGACCGCTATTTGCACGGTAAAAAAGGGATTCGCGTAGGACTCGGCTTTGATGTACAGATATCCACAAAAAAGCTAAGCTTAGAACCACATGATGAAAGTATGGATTACATCCTAACTGAAAAAAGAATGATTAATGACAAGAAGAACACTGAACAATCGAAGGACTCTGAAGGAGAAACATGAAAGCCATTCTCGCATTAGAAGACGGAACAATATTTGAAGGCAAAGCTTTTGGAGCGACAAGCTCTGGTCATGGAGAAGTTTGTTTTAATACCTCTATGACTGGTTATCAAGAGATTTTAACCGATCCCTCCTATAAAAATCAAATGGTCACGATGACGTACCCTGAAATAGGTAATTACGGAATTAACCAAGAAGATGTAGAATCGAAGCAAGTACAAGTCTCAGGCTTTATTATCAAAAACCTCTGTACGACTCCCTCGAATTGGAGAAATAGTACGGATTCACAAGGCAAATTAATCACTCTTGAACAGTATTTGATTAAAAATAATATCCCTGGCATTTGTGGTATTGACACGCGGAAGCTGGTTCGTACCTTACGAGAAAAAGGATCTCTTTCGGGAGTGATTCTTTCTGGTGAATACACAAGGGAAGAGGCAATTGCAAAAGCTAAATCAGTTAACTCCTTAGTAGGAAGAGATTTAGCCAAAGAAGTTACCACAGATTCTCAATACAATTGGACAGAAGGTGACAGCCCTTTACGCTATAAACTTGCTGCTGTCGAAGAAAAAGACATTCAAATTACAGTGCTTGATTTTGGAGTTAAATTCAACATTCTCCGTCGTTTACGAGCCCTTGGCGTTAAAGTCACCGTACTCCCTGCCTCTAGTACATTCGAAGAAGTTTTAGCAACAAGCCCCGATGGCGTTCTCCTTTCTAATGGCCCAGGAGACCCTGAACCTGTTCAGTATGCGATTGAAACCATTAAAGGATTATTGGGAAAAGTCCCCTTATTTGGTATCTGCTTAGGGCATCAATTACTCTCTTTGGCACTCGGTGCCCAAACATACAAGCTTAAATTTGGACATCGTGGAGCAAATCACCCCATTAAAAACTTAAAAACTGGGGAAGTGGCTATCACCTCTCAAAACCACGGCTTTGCAGTGGAGTTAGGTTCTCTTAATGAGGATGAAGTAGAAGTTACCCATCTTAATTTAAATGACAATACAGTGGCAGGAATTTGCCACAAAAAGTTTTCAGCTTTCTCGGTTCAATATCACCCTGAGGCCTCACCAGGTCCCAAAGATTCAGAAGTTCTATTTCAAGACTTTTTGGATAATGTGATGAAGAACAAAGAAACAACGGTTTAAAGGAATAAAAAAAGTGGAACATCCAGAAAAAATTGAAAAGAAAGATCAAAACGCCATTGTGGTAGGTATTAATGCTGTTTTTTCAGCATTAGAAACAAATCCAGAAAAAGTACATCATATTGCGATTACTTTGGATTCAGAGAACTCACGTTTGCATGACATTCAAAAGCTCTGTCGTCAAAAAAGAATTAAGGTACACCAACTTCCCTTACATAAATTAAACTTTATGTACAGAGGCAAACATCAAGGAGTCATCGCTTTTTGTCATTACCGCTCTTTGGATGATTGGAGTCTTATACGCGCTGATTTAGAAGATCAAATCAGCCGTAACCAAAACCCTTTAATTATTCTTGCTTCAAACATTGAAGATCCCAGAAACTTAGGAGCCTGTATCCGCTCTGCTGTAGGCTTTAATGCACAAGCCATTTTATTGCCTAATAAAGGTTCTTGTGGAGTTACCCCCACTGCTTCAAAGGCTTCTGCAGGAGCTAGTGAAAAAATTAAGATTTGCCAAATCCACAACCTCGAAGCCGAGTTGTTAGAACTCACTAATTTAGGCTTTCAGATTGTCGGCCTCGATGGTGATGGTGAAAATGAAATGCACAAGGTCGAACTCAACGGCCCCTTAGTGGTGGTTATAGGTGGAGAAGATAAGGGCATTCTCCCCCATGTTAGACGCAACTGCCATTCTGTCGTTAAAATTCCTCAAAGCGAACAAGCACACTCCTATAATGCGAGTGTCGCACTTTCCCTTATGTTATATGAAATCAGACGACAAAATGAGTTTAAGGATTTAGTTACTGGAGATTAAAAGTCTTCCGTTTGATTCCACTCTCGATAGGTAAACCCCGTCATTCCAGCTCGTCTGGAATCTAAAGTTCTGTATAGAAAGGTCGGGATTTCTTTCGGGTAAAGTAGCTTTGATAAAGTAGCTCCTTTTACAAAAATTTATTTTTGGGGAGTTATAGTTGTCGTTGGTCAGGAATACTTGGATAATTTGGAAAAGGCTAAAGGAAGCCACAGACAGTATAAACATGAGACAAAACCAGGACGACCCAAAAAAACATACCTTGGTAAAAATCAGCTCAGAGAAATGCTTGAGAAGGAAAGGCTTACTATTGAGGATATTGCTTTTAAGTTGGGGGCTACCGTTGAAACAGTTAGATTATATATGAGACGGTATGAACTTTAAAAACACACACAGAAAGGTTAGGTTTTAAACCATGACAGATTTACTTGATAAAGCTTTTCAAGAGGCAGCTAAACTTTCTAGCCTAGAACAAAATATTTTTGCACAGTGGGTTTTAAAGGAATTAGAGTCTGAAAGGAATTGGAACCTCTCCTTTTCTAATTCAGAAGATCTTTTAAGTCAAATGGCTGATGATGCACTTTCCGAACATAAAAACAAAAGGACTTCACCGCTTAATACGGATGAAATTTAAAGTCACATATTACAAAAAAGTTCAAAAGCCTTCTCATAAATCTATCTGAAAAAAACAGCAAACAGGCCAAAGAGGCTTATGCAAAGTTTGAGATTAACCCCTATCACCCTAGTTTGCATTTTAAAAGGGTGCATTCGGTAAAACCCATTTACTCGGTTAGAATATCACTGAACATTAGGGCTCTTGGAGCTGTAGAAAATGAGGAAGTGGTTTGGTTCTGGATTGGGGATTATAAAATGTATGATAAATTATTGAAGAGATAATATCACTCCCCCAACCTAAACCCCTCAAAAAACTCACCTACCACTTTATCAAACACATTCACATGGCTACCTTGGAATTTACTTTTATATTATCACAGTTAGAAATTGCTGGCATTGGCCGAAACATTTTCTCAGAGGATGCTATCGCCCTTATCATAAGGTCAAGTGAGGGTACTTTGCGAAAGGCTAGGAATCTATGCTTATCCTGTTTACTTGAAGGGGTAAGAAGACAGAAAAAGTTGGTCGACCTTGAAAATGTTAATAGTGTTTTAAGGATGCCACACTGGAGGGATGAGATGGATTTTAAATTGGGACAGTAAAGAATGGAGGTTAGTGCCACCATTTTTTATTCCAATGCCATAACATAGTCAACCTTTTGAGCTATTCTATAGCTCAAAAGGTACAGTATTTATTCAGGGATGCCAATCCCTTTTTTTATATTTATTTTGGATATGATGAAATAGGTAGAATGAATTTCAATTGCTGATATTACTGCAAAAGAGCTACTTTTCAGAGCCCTATACATCATAGATTAGCATATTTTTCAATCATTTAACTGAGCAAAACCAGGCTCATCATAAAAGAGAGGCGGAAATGGATTATTCTCTCCACAGCACAGTGATAATTTGGGAATCAGAGTGACAACTATCTAAATCTTATGATGGCAAATTGGGAAAGCGTGTGATGACAATTTGGACGATAACAGACAGGTAACAAATCATTAATCAACATCCTCCAATAAACGTTTAAACTCCTCACCTATAGGATCTTGCTTAAAATTTGTTTTTTTATATTGTGTAAAGTTGCTGTAAACAGTACCATGCCAGATGCTATCTTTTCCAACATCAATATATTTAAGAGAACGACATAAATTTTGAATATTTCTATAATCTGATTCCCATTTTCCACAATCTAAATTATTTTGAGTTGAATGCTTGTAACGTATCAAATATATCCCATTATGTATATTTAAATCAAAATTATAAAAATCCTTTATCTTCTCTATATAAACATTTGATGGACAAATTTTTTTCACCCACCCTTTTTTAATCCGCCAAGATTTATAATCTCTGTCAGGATTAATAAAGGGAATCAATCTTGAACCATTTTCAGAGAATAACTCAAACTGTTCATACCTGAATTCGTATCATTAATGCATACCCCCTTTTAGG
>CAZLBO010000100.1:0-684 GCA_964557725.1 uncultured Bifidobacteriales bacterium
TGGCATTGCCCTGATTGAACAACCTTTGCCCGCTGGTGAAGATGCAATTTTGCGGGAAATTCCCCACCCGGTGCCAATTTGCGCCGACGAAAGCGCCCATGCAACCAGCGATCTGTCAAAACTTGTCGGGCTCTATGATGTTATCAATATCAAACTGGATAAAACCGGTGGGCTGAGCGAAGCACTTATGATGCGAGATCGAGCCCGCGAACTTGGTTTCGGGTTGATGATCGGCTGTATGGTTTCCACGTCGTTGTCGATGGCCCCTGCGCAATTGTTAGCCCAAGGGGCAGAGGGAATTGCTGTTGGGTTAGCGACAAAAATTCTTCCTCATAATTTTATAGAACTTATTAAAAATGCAATTAAGATTTTAAATGATAAGCCCTTTAAGCTTTTTCCTGATTTTATCAGTGGAGGGTCAGTCGATGTTACTAACTACAATGACGGCAAGACAGGCGGAAAAATTAAAGCACGCGCTAAGATTGAAGTAGGTGAAAAAAGAACTTTAGTGATTACAGAAATGCCTTATGGAGTCACAACAACTTCTCTGATGGAGTCTATTGTAACGGCCAATGAAAAGGGAAAGATAAAGATAAAGAAAATCGAGGATAATACTGCGGCAAAGGTCGAGTTAATTGTTCATTTACCTGCTGGAGCGGATGAAGAAAAATCTATGGGAGCATT
>CAZLBO010000100.1:694-7465 GCA_964557725.1 uncultured Bifidobacteriales bacterium
CTTATATGCCTTTACTGATTGTGAAGTCTCAATTTCCCCTAATTGTTGTGTAATTAGAGAGAAACACCCTGCCTTTATTGGCGTTTCTGATATGTTGAGAGAAAATGTCAAAGACACTGTGGCGTTGTTAAAGTTAGAACTAGAAATTCGCCAACGAGAGTTAGAAGAAAAATGGCACATGCGATCTTTAGAAAAGATATTTATTGAAGAACGTATTTATCGAAAAATTGAGAATTGTGAAACTTGGAGTGACATCATTCAAACGATTCACAAAGGTTTAAGCCCATTTAAGGAACAATTTATAAGGCCTGTAACTGATGAAGATGTTGAAAAATTAACTGAAATAAAAATTAAACGAATATCAAAGTTTGATGCTAATCGAGCGGATGAAGAATTAAAAAATTTAAATAAGCTGATTAAAGAGGTTAAAAAAAGTCTCAGAAATTTAACGGCACATGCAATTGCTTATTTCGAAAGATTATTAGAGAAATATGGAAAGGGCCGACAACGGAGAACAAAGATAGCTCAATTTGAAGAGATTTCTGCTTCAGATGTTATTTTGTCTAACTTAAAATTAGGTTATGATACGAAGTCGGGGTATATAGGTCTTTCTGTTAAAGGGGATGGAGTGATTCCCGATTGCTCTAAGTTAGATGATATTATTGTCTTTACAGAAGAAGGCGTGATGTTGGTTTCTAAGATAGTAGACAAAGTCTATGTGGGAAAGAATATTATTCATGTCGCACGTTTTTCTAAAGAGAATCAAGAAACTATTTATAATATGGTTTATCGAGATGGACGATCAGGATCTGTTTATGCGAAGCGCTTTGCTGTGGGGGGAGTGACTCGAAGTAAGCAGTACAACCTGACAAAAGGCAAAGAGCATTCTAAAGTCCTTTACTTATCCGTGACAACACGAATAACTAATGAAGAGATATTGGTGAAACATGTCCCTAAGCCAAGAATAAAAAAAGAATTTAAGGTGAAATTGGGTGATATTGAAGTAAAAGGACGCAGTTCAGGCGGGAACGTTCTGACAAAACACTCAGTAAAAAAAGTAAAATTAACTTCTTCGGGTACCCGGGGGAAAAAGACTTCAGATTTACTTTTACAGAGTACTAATACCAAGGATTTCTTTTGGGACAAAAAAAGTCGCTTAGTAGGTTATAAGGTAAAGGGGAGCAAAATATGTTCTCTCAGCGAAGAAGAACAAGTTTTAATTCTTTATAACGATGGAACTTACATTACTTGTAAAGGGCAAGATTCTATTGAAGTGGGGGAAAATATCTTACATATTGACAAGTGGGATTCAGAAAAAATATTTTCTGCGGTTTATGTAGATGGTAGCAACGGTAAATTATTTGGAAAACGTTTTTGTGTTACCGCATCAACAGATGAGAAATACTTTTACTTTATTTCAGATTATGAAGAAAGCTCTTTGAAGTATTTAACGAACCAAGAGGTTGCAGTTGTAGATGTGTCTTTTAAAGCTGTAAAAGGAGCCTCAACTAACTCTATTACAGTTTCATTGGATGAAGAAAACTTTCCTGCTCAAGCAGTGGGTAAAGCAGGAACTAAAATATCAAACAGAGATGTAAAAAAGGTAGAGTTGAGTAAAAAGAAACAGTTGTCTCTTTTATAAGTAAGGGTCGCTTAAAAAGTAATATTAACTATTACTTTTTAAGTTAATGGCGACATCAAACTCTCCTGCATCACATTTAAAAGGGATGATCATAGACATGACATCTTTAGGCTGTTGTACTTTATGCCCAGCTCCCATAACAACTGTTGGCAATGAAATGGTGATATTGAATGAGGTGAGGTCTTTTTTGGCTGCACCAGCAACAATGTTAATGATTTCACCAACTGCATCACTTACATCGTCATCCAAAGAAGTTACTTTTTCACCAAGAAACTCACTGACAACTTTTAAAACCGTTGTGCGGGGGAAACTAATGGATATAGAACCCTTTGCATCGCCACTTAAACCAATTACTCCCGAAACATCGTAAGTGGTACCTTCTCCTTGCTTGAGATAGGGTTTTGAAGAAGGCTTTGCCTCCATGTTAACCATGGTTGAAAATGTTTCTTTTGTGGCGTTTAGGAATGGATTAATATGTTCGACTTTTGGGACAGTGAAGGCCATAATACCCCTTGTTTAAATGTTTATCCTTTGAACTCTCTTACAGGCTGAAAACTCAAGTTGTTTCTAGAGGGTATGATAATTTTAATTGAGATGCATTATTTTTTTTCACTTTTTTCTTATTTATTGTTTCATAATTTTCTTGAATTCTCGATGGTGTTGATATTACAATGTTAGAAATCATTTACTTTTAAAAAGGTTTATCTAGAAATGACAAAAATATTATTAGTAGACGACTCAAAGACCATGCGTAGAATTCAAAAAAATGCATTGGGTGGTATTGGGTTTGAAGATATAGAAGAAGCCGAACATGGCGAAGAAGCATTGAAGAAACTTTCGGAAACAGACTTCAATCTTATTTTATTAGATTGGAACATGCCCATTATGAATGGTATTGATTGCTTGAGGGCGATTAAAAAAGGTGAGAAAAAAGATACACCCGTGATTATGGTGACTTCTGAATCTCAAAAATCAAATATTATTGAGGCCATACAAGCAGGGGCTGCAAATTATATTGTAAAGCCCTTTCAGCCTAAAATATTAAAAGAGAAAATAGTGGCAGTTATTGGAGAGGGATAGCCTTTCTAATAATTTCTAAATCGTCTAAAGTATCGATTCCCTGTGGTGAGTGTCCAGACCATATAAATACTTGAATAGGTATCCCTAAATAAAGAGCTCGTAGTTGTTCTAATTTTTCCATGACTTCAATTGTGCAAATAGGGGCTTGGGTAATCGTTTTTAAGGTTTCTACTGTATAGGCATAAATACCAATGTGTTTGTAATAGTTAGAGAGTGAGGCCCCTTCTAAAGGGGAGGAGTCCCTTTGGAAGGGGATTTTTGAGCGAGAAAAATAAAGAGCTTCTCCATTTTTTTTAAGAGTCACTTTGATTCGGTTTGGGTTATCAAGTTCTGCGGTATCCAAAAATGTTGATGCCATTGTACCCATTGAATAACCTCCTAAGCACATTTCATGGCTAAGCTTTTGTATTAATTGGGGAGGAATAAAAGGCTCATCTCCTTGAATATTAATGATTAAATCTTTCGAATCCCATTTTCTGGAACAAGCAACTTCTGCAATGCGATCTGTTCCTGTTGTGTGATTAGGAGAAGTCATTTGAACATTCGCTTTGTGTTCGATAGCTTTTTTTATTCTTTCATCATCGGTGGCGACCCATATTTCAGCATTAGGCAAAGCTTCTTGTGCTCTTTCAACAACATGTTGTATCATGGGTTTGCCATTAATCTCTATCAAGGCTTTGCCAGGGAGGCGTTTGCTATTGTAGCGTGAGGGAATCACTAATTTGATTGCCAAGGGAGCTCTTCTCTTATGAAAAAGAAATGTTGTTTATTCTTTTTCTTTTAATTTGAATTTAATAATCGTTTCTTCACCCACTTTGATATCTATGGTGGTATCTCGATTAGGGAAGATGCGATGCCTCACCTTAATATTAAAAGAGCCTGGTTCAACCTTTCGTGCTATTTTCATGGGAGTATTGCCCCAAGGCTCTCCATTGACTTGAATAGAGGCAAAAGGAGGTGCAGATAGAATACGCAAGGTCGTCTCCTTAAGTACAGGCTCCTCAACTACTGGTTCGGGGGGCTTTTTCCTTTTTCTGATGATTTTCTTTTTAATCTTAGGCTTTAATTTGGTTTTCTTTTTTTTCTTTACTTTGGGTTTGGGTTTGGGTTTGGGTTGAATGGTGATAGGGATTTGACTGTATATCTCTAAATTTTGAGCAATGGTTGCAGTGACATAAGTTGTTCCTGGGTTTAAGGCCGTCAACTTTAAAGAGTCATCGAGAGCAAGCAAGGTGGTATCGGCAATATCCCAAATAACTATTTGTGGCTCTGAGTCAGGTAAGATAGAGGCTACAAGTGTTGTTTCACTTCCTACCTCCAGTGTGATGGGGGCCGTGTCAAGGGATAAGGTGAGCTCTACCTTAATGGACTCTTGAATAAGAGTATCCACAGTATCTCGTTTAATTTCGGCTACAGGTGTAGAAATAGTATCGGCTTCAGGAGTTGGCTGCTTTTTATCTGAACAACCAAGTATATAAATACCAGTTAAAAGCAATAAAAGAGTTAAGCTGTGTCTAATTAAATTCATATTAATGCCCCGTCATTTCCCATTGTTGTGGGTAAATATAAAATAGGTTGTCTAATTTTTCAGCTTTAAGGTGTTTATTTGAGAATTGAGTTCAAACTTGGTGTTTTTTATGTGAGATTCTATTTCACTTGTTGTTTTTGGAATAAGTGAACCGGAAACTTTGAAGTAAACAGTACTAAAGGGAAGGGGAATGATGGTTTTATCCCAGTTCTTTAATCGGATACAACGAGTCGCATGGGTTTCAAAAGCATAAATTTTGAGTTGAGTTGTCTTTGCCAACCACTCGCTCCCTTGTTTAGCAAGGTGGCTAGGGCCATGTGGCCCATCTAAGACCATTCCTGCAAGAGTTGGAGTTGTTGATTGTGCTTGACGGTGAAGGAGATGGCGTGCAAGGCTTTTAATGCTACTTCCTCCATGGGAACTGCTTCCCCTAAAGATAAAATATCCCCATTTTTTAATGAGGGAGTATGCCCAATCGCCATCTTTGCTTTGAGAAAGAAGAATTCCCATATTTTTTTTTCTAAAATAATAAAGGCTAATCAATAAGCTCTCGTGCCAAATAACAACGAGGCCTGAGTCAAAACTTTGACTATTTACGGCTTTGTAGCGTATGGTTGAGAACCAAAGGCGTACGAAAAGAGCAAAGAGAAAGTGTATTAAGGAGTTCAAAAAGGTGAAGGAAATGCTCTAACCTGTAATACTTAAAAAAATGTTTCTTCTATGTTCTGTTCGGTGAGCAGAGCAATACTTGGGATAGACTATCTGATTGGGGATAAGCTTAATGTTAAATTTTTTCTGACATTTAGTTAATGGACAGGTACACTGGTTGCTTATGGGAACTAAATAATTATGTAAAATAAATTGATTATTTCTTCCTATGCGTTTAATGAGAGGGGTTGACCCCTTTTTTAAATGTTCTTGTAAAGGACGTTCGATATTTGAATAGGAAGACATAGGGAGTTAAGGTCTGGTACCTAAAAAAAAGGAGTAAAATTCAGAGTCTATTTCCATTTACTTAATTTACCTTTATTTTTTACTTTTTAAAAATTTCCCCAAAAGGGGTGGAGGATTCATGGAATTAAAATGGCTGGCACAAAACGGCTTGTTGATTATTATGCCAGTTATTTCGGCTGCAATTGGTTGGTTTACCAATTTTATTGCTGTTAAAATGCTCTTGAAGCCTATTCATCCTAAAAAGATATTAGGGGTCACCTTTCAAGGCATACTCCCCAGAAGGCATAAGGATTTAGCAGATAAAATCTCAGTGGCAATTGCCAAAGACTTCCTCACCGAAGAAAATATAATTGGATTCATTAAGAAGGTCGATACTAAGGAAGCGCTTCAGAGTTTTATCAATAAAAAATGGGATGAAAAGATTGGAGATTTGATTAGCTCCATGCCAATGATTCAGATGTTTTTAACTCCTGATAAGATAGATGGAATTCGAGATAAAATTGTGAATGCTTTTGGTGGAAGTTCCGATGAATTTGTCAAATTATTAGTTGAAGGCTTAGAGGGAAAAATTGATTTAACGGATACCATTAGGGAAAATATTTTAGCGTTTGACCTTCAACGCTTAGAAAGTATTATTGAAGATATTGCTCATAAAGAATTTCGATACATTGAACGATTGGGGGGACTCATTGGTTTTTTTATCGGCTTGGTTCAGGCAGTGTTGGTTTATTATTTGTTTTAAAAATGAGAAAAGGAAGAATAGATGTATATTGATGACTTAAAAAAAGAGCATGAAGGTAAGATTCAAACCACTTCTACGGGTTTAGAGTATGTTGTAACAGAAGCTGGGCAGGGTAGTGATAAGCCTAAAAAAGGGGATGTCATTAAGGCACATTATACGGGGAAACTCATTGATGGATCCGAATTTGATAGCTCTGTTTCTCGCGGTCCTTTTGAATTTCAAGTGGGCCTAGGTCAAGTCATTGCTGGTTGGGATGAGGCTTTTTTAGAAATGACAAAAGGGGAAAAACGTGTTTTGATTTTACCTCCTGAATTAGCTTATGGAAAAGAGGGCGTTGGTCCTATTCCTCCTGATGCTGTTTTAGTTTTTGAAGTTGAATTACTAGAGTTTTAATGAGGGCTCTGCGTGAGCCACTTTTCTAAACATTTCCAAATATCTCGTTTGGAAACAGGCTTGCTGATATAGTCATCCATGCCCACCTCTAAGCACTTTTTTTTGTCATTGGAGGTGGCTTGTGAGGTCAAGGCTATAATAATTTGATGGTTGCCTGAAAGCCGTTCTTGTTGTCTAATTCTATGGGTCGTTTGATAACCATCTAAAATGGGCATTTGACAATCCATAAAGATGATTTCGTATTGATTGTTTTCTAATAATTTAATGGCTTCTAAGCCGTGATTAGCGACTTCTACTTGGCACCCTGTTTTTTCAACTAATCGTGTGGTTACTTTTTGATTGATGAGATTATCTTCAACTAATAAAATATTTGAATGGTAACGCTGAGCCATTTCATTATTAATATGTTGAGAATGGTTGATGGTTTCAGGG
>CAZLBO010000101.1:0-7428 GCA_964557725.1 uncultured Bifidobacteriales bacterium
CATGGTTTTTGGATACCCGTACTTTAGTAGGAGGGAGTGTTTTTTGGCAGGATCAAGATTACAGCCGTTCTTATAATTCAAACTCGTTGTTAGGAAGCTCTCGCTTTAAAAGTTATGGCGGAACAGTTCGATTAGGCCGTCGTTTGAATTGGCCAGATGATTACTTTTCTATTTTTACCAGTTATAAGATAGCCGTGAATGACAATGGGTCGGCAGTCAATCGAGATCAGTTCCTTCAGTATTCAGGATTAGAATCTTCAATGAGCGTAACTTTGACTCGTGATGATAAAGATTTGCCTTTGTTTCCTACAGAAGGCTCTAAGTACACCTTTACACTTAAGCAATATGGGCAGTTTTTGGGTGGGGATTTTAACTATCGTAAATTTGAAACAAAAATCTCTTGGTGGTTTCCGACGATTGAAAAATTGACTCTAGGTGTGCATACAGAAATGGGCATTTTAGACGGGGAAAATGTACAACATGTTGATTTGTATCGCATGGGTGGTGCCTTGGGGTATAATGCTAAGTTGAGAGGTTTTCATGCAGGTGTGATAGGCCAAAATGTGGTAGGAAGAAGCTTCTTTTCTATGGTTTCGGAACTAGTGTATCCTGTAGCGCCTCAGGTTTTTTACCTGTTGGGCTTTGTGGATATGGGTAATGTTTATGGAGAAACTCAAATTACCTCAACAAATAGAACAAGCATTACAAGGAGCAGTTTAAGGAATCCTCTTGAAGAAGTTGATTTGTCTGATTTGAATGTGGGCTATGGAGTTGGGTTTCGATTAATCATTCCTATGATGGGACGTATCGGTTTTGACTTTGCTAGACATGTAGGGGATAACTTTAAGAATGGAAAACAGATTGCGGAAAAGAACTGGGATTATCATTTTGTATTAGAAGCCCCCTTCGATTAATTAATAAAGAATAAATAAAGTAAGAGGATGAGATGAAAAAAATAGCATTATTAGTATTAGCCTTAACTTGGGGCACCATGGCTGCCTCCATGCGAATTGGACATGTGGATTCAAAGTATCTTTTTGAAAACTACAAAATAGCCAAGGTTAAACAAAAAGAATTTGAAAAGAAGATTGGAAAGTGGGAGCAAGAGGTTGCTACTTTGCAAAAAGACTTAAGCGCACTCAAAGAGAAATTGCAAAAACAGTCTCTTATGTTAAGTAAAGAAAAGAAAAAGGAACTAGAAGCAAAGTTCCTTAAGCAAAAAACAGAATACGAACAAATGGTCGCCAAAAAATTTGGAAGAGAAGGCGATTATATGAAGATGAATGAAGAAATGTCTGCTCCTTTGATTAAAAAAATCAAAAAGGTGATTCAAGATGTGGCTTCAAAAGAAGGTTATGACATGGTACTTGATAGAGCCTCTGGAGCTGTTTTGTATTGGAAGTCTGATTATGATATTACTTCACAGGTTTTAACAATTTTAAATCAAGAGTAAATCCTTGGATTTAAAAAAGCCCCTTTCTTTACGTGAAGTCATTCAAGTATGTGAGAAGTGGAGGGGAAAGAGTGATTCACTTCTTTCCCAGTGGCTTTCTGTTTCGATTACATCATTTGATTCTTTAAGCAAGGCCCATTCAGGGTCTCTTGTGTTTATGGGTGAAAATGAGAGCCTTACTCACCTATATGAACCTCCTGCCGCTGCTTTTTGTGAGGATAAATCCTTTAGAGCTTCTTTTCCTACAATACATGTAACTTCTATTCACTCTTGTATTCATCAGCTTTTATTGCACTATCATTCACAATTTGTTTATTGCGAAGAGACGGAGGTAGCAGGGAGTATACATCCCTCAGCAGTGATTGAGGGAACCGTAAAACAAGGAGCTACCGTAGGGGCTGGATGCTATGTAGGCAAATATTCTGTAATTGAGAAAGGGGCTATTTTACAAGCAAATGTAACGGTGTTAGAACATTGTAGAATAGGAAAGAATTGTTTGATTCAGCCAGGGGTGGTTATCGGTTCCGATGGCTTTGGGTTTTTTAAAGAAGGCCAAAAAATAATTCCGATGAAGCATTCTGCAGGAGTTGTTTTGGGTGAGGAGGTATGGGTGGGAGCAAATACGGTGATAGCTTCTGGAGTATTAAACCCTACCCGAATTGAAAGAGAATGTAAAATAGATAGCCATGTTCAAATTGCTCATAATGTAGAGTTAGGGGAGGGGAGTCAATTAGCCTCACAATCGGGGGTGGCAGGTTCTACACAAATAGGAAAAAGGGCAAAGATAGGAGGAGCTGCGAGTATTGCAGGGCATCTTCATTTAGGAGATGATGTAACCATTGCCGCAAAATCGGGCGTGACTAAAAACTGGAACGGTCCTATTACACTGGCGGGCTTTCCGGCACAAAATATTAAGAATTGGCGTCGGCAGGTGGTGAGAGAACGGAACGGAACTTTGGATTTCAAAGGAAAAGAAAAAGGTTGATGCACTTCGATAATGATGCAAAGGAGACTAGGCCTTGCTCTCAATTAACAGGGGTAGGGGTGCATACAGGGTGTGATTGTGAGGTTCGATTTTCTCGGGTTCTTTCTGGTAAAAAAAGTGACTTGATAATGGCTGGTTTTTCTGAACCCGTGGGAGTAAAGAATCTTTATCAAAGTAAAGTGAGTGCAGAGTTTAGTACGGTGCTTACATGGGGAACAAAAAAAATGTGGATGCCAGAGCATTTAATCGGTATCTTGGTTGGATTTTCAAATCATTCATTTCATGTTGAAGTCTCAGGAAGGGAAATTCCCTTATTAGATGGAAGTGGGTTACCTTGGCTTAAGTTGATTGCGCAGGTATTAGGAGAAGAGGCAGAAGGAGAAGGCCTAAAGAATCAAGTGGCTTTCGATACTTATT
Organism: uncultured Bifidobacteriales bacterium; assembly: GCA_964557725.1. Classification (GTDB taxonomy): domain Bacteria; phylum Fibrobacterota; class Fibrobacteria; order UBA11236; family JADFYW01; genus CAZLBO01. The sequence goes on from CAZLBO010000101.1 coordinate 2,856, forward strand.
CGACTGAACTCCAGCAGTCTTACGCTGTAAACAAGGGCTATTTTGAGGTAAGCCCAGCCCCCCATTTTAGTGTGGAATACAGTGTTGATTTGGGGACGGTATCTCATCACTATTTATTTGATATGGGGAAGGAAGGTTGTCACGAAGCATTTTTAAATGACATTGCTCCTGCGAGAACCTTTACCACTTGGGCAGATTATAATTTTTGTTTAGAAAATAACTTATTGAAAGGGGTAAGTTTAGATAGCGGGTGGTTAATCGCCCAGTCTTATTCCGATTTTGAAAAAGGGACTCAGCTTTTTAAAGAGACAGGTGAGTATCCTTGGATCAACCCCTTAGAATTTCGTACAGAAAATGAATTAGCAAAGCATAAAATATTAGATTTAATAGGGGATTTAGCCCTGTACCGATTGGCTTTACCTAAATTAAAAATCAAAGTGAAAAATGCAGGGCATTTTCAAAACCATCAACTGTTAAAGGATTTAATCCATGAGCAATCACTCAGACAATAAAATAAACCTTCCTAAATCTGAAAATTCAGAATTGATTATTGACTACAAAGGCATCACTCAGCTTATCCCCCACCGTTATCCCTTTTTATTTGTAGACGGAGTGTGTGAGTATGAGAAAGAAAAAAGTATTAAGGGAATTAAAAACTTCACTTATAATGAAGAATTTTTTCAAGGGCATTTTCCCCAAGAACCAGTTGTGCCAGGTGTGATACAAATTGAAGCCTTAGCGCAAATTTCATGTATCTTAGTAGCCCTTTCTTTTGATGTTGAGGGAAAGCGCCCTGCGTTTACTAGCATTGATGGAGCAAAATTCAAAAAACCTGTTCGCCCAGGAGATACTCTTATTTTAACCGCTACTTTAGAACGGTATAGAAGAGGCTTTGCTGTGTTTAACACAAAAGCATTGCTAAGAGGCGAAGTCGCAACAGAAGCGGTGATTAAAGCCGCCATGATTTAATTAAAGATGTCTATCCACCCTTTAGCACTTGTAGACCCCTCGGTTCAATTATCTGGTGATGTACATATTGGCCCTTTTACTGTTGTAGATAAAGGGGTCTCTTTAGGTGAAAATGTAATGATCAGCTCCCATTGTCATTTGAAGTCTGGTACAGTTTTAAATGAGGGTGTAGAATTAAACACAGGAGTGGTGATTGGTTCCGACCCCCAAGACCTCAAATATCAAGGGGAAGAGACTCAAGTTATCATTGGTAGCGGGTCGGTCATTAGGGAGTATGTTACGATTAATAAGGGAACAGCAGCCTCAGGCCTCACTCAAATTGGCGAAAATTGTTTGGTTATGGCATACACCCACATCGCTCATGACTGCGTGATAGGGGACGATGTTATTATAGCGAATGGAGTACAAATGGGAGGCCATGTAAAGATAGGTTCTCATTCTGTTGTTTCGGGCATGACAGGAATACATCAGTTTACCACCATTGGGTGTGGTTCTTTTGTGGGTGGGGGCCTTCGAGTCGCCAAAGATATTCTTCCTTTTTCAAAGGCCTTGGGAGAGCCTCTTAGTTGGGCAGGGGTTAATGCACAGGGCTTGCAGAAAAGGGGCTTTTCAGAAGAGAGTGTTTCCTTATTAAAACAGGGTTTCCGAATGTTAAAATCGGAAGGCCAAGAAGCCTTCTTAAGTACTTTAGAAAGAGGCAAAGAACTTCAATTAAAAAGTGTATTCGAAGCTTTTTTTGAGGAGCAGTCGAGGTCTTATTTGTAAAGTGTAAAAGTGTAAAAGTGTCCCAGGTACCGCGCGTCCCTGGAACCAGCTGTCCCTGGCACCAAATGGGGACACGGACGAAATTACGGTTTAAAGGCCACTTTAAGGCTAGTCACTTAGGGTGAGTGAGTGGGGAAGCATCATTAAAAAGGGCAAAGCTTTGGAGTAATCTAAGTCTGGGTACTCTAAACCCAAGGCTCTTAAGTTCGTATAATAAAGAGGATGCTTTTGATAATAATTCTGCTCAGATTGAACAAACCACGCTTGTGGGCCTAACTTTTGGGCCAGAAACCATTTTTCTAAAAGCCGAGCACTTCTGCCGTTACCATCATTAAAAGGATGAATTTTCACAAAAACTAAATGCACCCAGCTGGCATAGAAAAAGGCTTCTATGGTGTTCATTGGTTTTTTAAGTAGGACTTGTAAGTCATGATAAAACTTTTCCATTTCAATATTTACTTCGTCAATACCTGGAGCGACGTATTCAATTTTACCCTTTGGAGTGGAAACAAACATGATGTGAGTGCGATGTCTTCCTTGGTACTGTTTGGCCACAATATGTTTGCTCAATAGCTTATGAGCCTGAGCAATGCCTTGAGCGGTTAACTTTTGGTTTTGAGCATAGGTATATGCAGCATATAGGTCATCAATTTTTTTTGTGTAGTCAGGTAAAAATTCAATACCAAGTTTCTTGTGTTTGACATAAGAATCGAGTTCAATCGCTTCACCTTCAATTTTGGAAGAATACACGGAGGCCACGGAGGTGTAAAAGCTAAAGTCAGAGGTTGATATTTCAGCTTCTTTTAAATTGAGAAAGGTAGCAGGAAGATCCAAATGTAAACCTGAAACCTCAGATTGATATTCTTCCCACAACAGGGAGGGGAAAATTTGTAAACTTTTGGTCAAATCACTTTTCCCCTTTTACCTAATCGGTAAATCAAACTCCTCATGAATAATGGGAATTAACTCTCCCTTCATTTTATCAAAACAATAAATTTGTTGCATGATGGAGTGTTCCCTAAAAATAGCGGCCTTCTCCTTTATCCATTCAGAAACAAGTGCCGTACGTTTTTCTGGAGTCGCAAGGTCGATGTCTTTTTTTATCGCTTGAGATTGACTATCCATATAGGACTTCATGTCAAAAGGCATATTAAAAGAAAGGATAAAGTATTTGACCATAAACTCTAAGGTCTGCTCTCCATTTTGATCCATAAAAGATAAAACAAAGGAATGAAGTCTTTTTTGATTGACCCTTAAAAAGGGGAGTATGGAAGATTTTAATCCGTCTAACTCACCCGCCTCATAGGCTTGATTTAATTCAGCTAACAATGTCACGGTTCCTGCCATTCTTATGATGAAGCACTAAACTAAACATTTAAAATAGTGATGTAAAGAAAGAGTCTTATTTTTAATGTTTTTTTTCAAGGTGTTCTTGGTCTATAAAGTAGGTCAAATCGTTTTTTGAGTGAGTAGGGGTGGATTTAGCATTTGAAATTCAAAATATTGGCAATTTGAGTTTAAAAAAGCATATTTCCTTCAGTTTTTAAGGATAGGTAGAGGCTCGGTTGAGCAAGGTAGATAGTATGAATAAAGAGAATTTTGTAGGTAGGCACTTGTTGCTCGATGTTAAGTTAAAAACGGTTCGGGGTCTTGCCGAGGTTTCTTATGTATATAATTTATTAGAAGATTTATCTAAGCTAATGAAGATGACCTTAGTTTACCCGCCTATCTGCGCGCGTTTCCCTTGGGCTTCTAGTGAACTTGAGCACTTTAATAATGAGCTTAAAAATGAAGGAGCAAAAGCGGAGACCATCCATCGAATGTCCGATTTATTAGCTAAGCGAAATTCAGATGATGCAGGGGTTTCTGGTATATGTGTTTGGTTGGAGAGTCATGCAGCCCTCCATACTTGGACTGCTGATTTATTCTTTTCCTTTGATGCTTATTCCTGCAAAGAATTTGACGCGCAAAAAGCAGTGGATTTTCTCTTAGTTCACTTTGATGTAGAATCGTACAACGGCCTAAGTATTATGCGAACCATTAATGAACCGCAAAAGATAAAAGTCATCAAAGGGTAATTGACTATAAAGCAGAATATCGATTCTGGGCAAACCAGAATGACGGTGTACATCCCAGGCGTTTTGACTCATTTTGAACGCTCTTGTTTTAGGGGAAAGTTATAGCGTTTCAATCATATATGTTCCATAAAACCGAATAGCGATTCTGGGAGAACAAACCAGAATGACGGTGTAAATCTCAGTCATTCCAGCTCGTCTGGAATCCTCTTATTCGATATAATACTCTAGTTGTAGGAGGGGTTTAAGTTGCTTGTCTGGTAGCCCTGATTCCGGAAAAATAGTGAGTGTTTGGGTATTGCCTGTAATCATTTTTCTGACGATTTTTTGTGGTGGAAAGTCTGTTTCATAGTAACCACTAAATTCTGGATCAGGATCTTCAATTAAAACCGTGAATAAAATATCAAGAGTCTCTAAATCTGTGGGTAGGGCAATCTTTTCTGGATGGCTTTTAAATCCCTCGTCGCCTGTCCAAGGGTCACTTGCTGGGTACGAGGAGACTTGTCCATTAATGTTGATCTTTATGCGTACAGCCCCTGGATAGTCTACATTCTGAATGACGAGCCAGCGTTCTTTTTCCATTATAATCGATGGTTCGGAAGGAAATATTTTATCCCAGTTACTAAATATTGCCCCTCCAAGGGTTCCTATTAATGTGATGACTGCGAGAATGATAGGAGTTAGGTTTTTGGATTTGGCCATTTGTTTTTATTCCCTTTGTTGAGAGGTAAATATAAAGAAATATTTAGTATAAAAGGTATAAG
>CAZLBO010000102.1:0-7414 GCA_964557725.1 uncultured Bifidobacteriales bacterium
CATTGCCGAGGGCGTTCGACCCATCAATATTTTTATGTGAATTCAAGAATGGTTTCCAGTCCCTTTTTGACTAAAGCCTTTCAACAAGGTTATGCCGATTTACCTTCGGGAAAATTCCCCATAGGGGTTTTGTATTTAGAGGTTCCGTTTGCAGAAGTGGATGTGAACGTACATCCCACTAAAAAGGAAGTGCGATTTCAGAATGAACAAGAAGTTTTTCAACTGATAGTTTCAGGAATTCGCAAAGGAATTCAAACAGCCTTTGATGTGCCTCAAATTGACTTAAAGAAAAAAGAAATAGGCAGCTTAGTAGAAGAAGGAATGGCACCTCCATTTGAAATGAAGTTTGAACCTGATGAAGTCACTGAAAAAAAAGAACAACTTTCTTTTTTGGATAGAAAAGAAGGAACTCCGGCAGAAGTTCTTTCATGGCCTAGTACTTCTGGTACGGATCAATCAGAGGGTGAAAGAGGGCAAGGGGGAACAGAGGAACTGGTCAATGCATCATCCGTTATTAAATCTGTTCCTCATTTACAATTGCATAAAAGTTATATCCTTTTTGAAGTGCAGAGCGGTTTAATGATGGTTCATCAAAGACGTGCTCATCAACGAATTTTATATGAGGAAGCCATGGAGGTACTCAAGTCCTCTGGTCGATTGGGCTCTCAACAATTACTCTTCCCAGAAATTATTGATTTGGGGACAGAGGAAGCCCATGTATTAACTCAATCCCTGAATCATTTTCAAAGGCTAGGGTTTGACATCGAACATTTTGGTGGTGAAACTTTTCAGGTTCGAGGAATTCCTTCTGAAATTTCACAGAATAGAACCATTGAAGTGTTGAAAGACATGGTAAAAAATTTAATTGAAGATAAGAGTACTTCTTCCGCAGACATTTTTTCAAAAATAGCTCGATCCTATGCAATGGGAACTTGTATTTCAAGTGTAGAAGAAATGAGTTATGAAAAAATGGAAAATTTAATCAACCGTTTATTTGCGACTCAAAACCCATACCTTTCCCCTTACGGAAAACATGTAGTCGTGCGGTATGTCAAAGAGGAAATTGATAAGCGATTTGGGTTTTAATCGAGTATTTAGTTTAAACTTTAATATTAAAGCCTTGGAGTAATAAAGTGTTACAAAAGAGATTGATAAAGCTCTTTTACCATTTCTGCTATTTTGTATTCACTAGCGTATAATATGCCACGATGGTTCATAAAATTAGAGTCCAAACGATTTAAATCAAGCTCCCTTCCCCGTATGTCACTAACAGGTACTTCTGCTTCTTTAAATAATCCAGCAGTTGCCGCATAATCCCATAAACTTCCTCCCCCTACTTCTGGTTTTGGAAATTTAAAATAGCAGGCAGGAGCATTTTCTAATACCCAACAGGCATTCATGATGGCTCCTCCCTGTTGAATCGTTTTGATTTGATTGTATCCTTGTTTTAAAGCTCGAACCTTTAACTCTGCCATTGTTTTTTTAAAAAGAGGGTGTTGGGAAAAGCTTCTATCCATAATGACAGTGAGAACTTGAGTTGATGCTAAAGGAGAAGGAGTTGCATTTGTTTTTAGCATTTTTTTAAGAACTAAAGGTTTTCCATTATAGAATGCTCCTTGGCCTTTGATGCTGTGGAGGAGAATCTGGTGAGTGGGGTTGTATATAACACTTATCTGAGGCTCTCCTGATTGAGAAACTAAAGCGATGGAAACAGCGTAACCAGTAGTTCCTTCAATAAAAGGTAGAGTTCCGTCTAGGGGGTCGATACACCAGAAGAAATCTTTTTGGTGCCGTTGAAGATCATCGGGGGTTTCTTCTGTTAATAAAGCCAAATCAAAAAGATCGCAAGTGGGTTTAAGTGCTTTTAAAATGAGCTCTTGAGCCATGCCATCTACTTGAGTCACAACCTGTGAAGCAAGGGTATGCCCTGCCGTTTTCTTCATTACATTTATAGCCGTTCTCTTGTTCTGAAACGAGTGGATTAAATGTCCTGCTTGATAAGCGGCAGAGAGGGCACATTGGGTCAGTATAGAAAACTCTTGTGAAGAAAGTTTCATGATTTCAGCCTCTTTTTTTAGAGGGGTGTTTTAATTGTTCCATGACATTCTGAGCGAGTCGCTCGCTATAGCTGTTGATTTTCCAATGCCCAGGGCTCCATCCCTTGATAAATCGGTGAAAATCTGTCCAAGCATAGGGGTAAAGGCTTCTCCAATTTTCTTCAATTTTATGACTATCCGTGGTGGGGTGTTTTAATGCTAAAGAGTTTTTAAGAGATTTAAAATAAAAATCCAATAAGGTCTTTTCCCTTTTTTCGCAATCCTTTTCACCTAAACAACTCCCAATAAAATAGGCCACATCTTTTATTCCACAGCCTCCGCCTACATATTGAAAATCTACTGCCGCTACTTTATTCTCATGTTTTGAAAAACAAAAGTTAGCGAGTTTGGCGTCCCCATGAACAAAAGTTTGAAAAGGACTTTCCTTTAGTTTTTGGTCAATAAGTGTAGCCACTTTTTTAAGGGGTAAATCTTGTAAGACTTGTAATTCATCGGGGCGGGTCTCTAAATGCCAATAAGTTCCTGTTGGCCATAAGCCTTTGGGTTCTTGTCCCATAAAAGTCGCGTGAAAATGAGCGAGCCAAGCGAGACAACTCTCTATTTCTGTGATTGTGACAGCTTGTTTTCTTACGGGAAATCCACTTTCATCTAAATCTTCAAGTACCATAAAAACATCACTCCCCTGTGATTCAAGAGCGAGGCATTGGGGGATAGGGCAATCGTCTTTACACTGCATAGCCCATTGGCGGTACCAAGCAAACTCTACTTCATAAGAGCGTAATTTTCTTTGATGGGAGAGGTTGGTGTTCCAACCACGGGGGTGGTTTTTTTGGGAAGGAGGTTGCACATGTTTAACGACTACGTTTTTTCTTTCTGAACCTACAAGCCCATAACGGACAATTTGCCCATACCCACTCCACAGGCTTTGAATGACTTCTTTTTCAAAAGCCTCTTTCGCTCCAGTTGCTTGGCAAATGATGGCTTGGAATTTATTGTTCATAGGTATTTAGTTGGTTAAGCTGTCCGTCCTATTATTCATTGATCTTCGATGTTGTAATATAACCCTTTATATGGGTATCGGCGCCAGCCATTTTTTAAACTTATTCTAATAAAAATTCCCCAAAGAATTCAGGACGGTGAAAGTCAGGCTGTTCTGTAGGGACATCAAATAATGTAAGCCAGTGAGGTTGGGGGAGTTCATCTCCGCATTTATAGATATTAGCCTGTAATTTTTGATCAGCAGGTAATCCCTTTTTCCAACCGAGTAAAGAGTTGGGAATGACTAACATCGCCCACCATTCTTTTTTTAATTCCTTAGATTCAAAAGGTGTCTTACCTAAAGAAGAAAGTCTATGGAGGCGATTATATTCTTCTGAGGTAAAGGAGGTTCTCTTTGCTCTTTGAGCTCCTTTAGAGACTAAGCAGGTACCAATAGCATTCATTTCAAAGTTGTGGTACCCCTGCGGTGTTTTAATAAAAAACTCAACACAGGAGTCTTTGTAAACAGGTTGCCCATCTTGCGTGTAGATAGCTTTTGTTGTTTCTTCTTTTACTTGATAGAGAATCCCTAAGTTTTTTTGATCGTGACAAAGGGATATCTGAACATTAACATCCCGAGGCGTAAGTAAACTTTCAGGGTGAGAATAGTCAAGACTGTAAGTCTCCAAACTTTTTAAGAATTCAAGTGTTTGAGAGTCTTCCGAAAAAAGATCAAAAGAAGCTTTGGAGATAAGGAGTGGTTGGCGTTGATTTGACATTTTAAACCTTTTTTAAAGTAACTTCGGCCCATGTGTTTATTTTTTGATGAGGTTCCATTTCTATCAAACCTAAATGAGGGCGATTAAAAGCGTCTGTGGGGCTGGTGATAGGTTCAATGGCAATGGAGTCTTTACTGTCAGGCACATAGACTTGTACATACTTGAAGTATATAGGGTCTTGTGAAAGCTCTATAATGGTTTCATTTTTCTTGAGCTGTGAAGCCCCTTGAGCAGGAGCTGTAAAAGCAATATCTAAATCTTGTTTCCCTATTTGCCTCCCTTGTCTAAAATCAAAAGCAGAGTTTTGACAGGGAACTTTATTTCCCGTAGGCATAAGTGACTCATCGACTTCTATATATTTATTTCCGGGAATTACGAGGGTAGCCTCTTTGATAGAATCACCTAGTTTAAAATAGGGATGCCAACCTAGTGCCATGGGTATGGATTGAGAGCTTTGGTTTGAAATATCCCATTCAATGCGCAAGCCCTTGTGTGATAAAATGTATTTAATAGTTAGTTCTATGGAAAAGGGGTACCCTGCAAATTCATTAGAAGAGGAAGAAAAGAATAATTCAAGAATGGCTTGGTCTGAATCGGATTTCGTAGAGGTTACTTTTAAGCTTTGATTGTAGAGAAAGCCATGAATCGCTGAGCCGTCTTCCTCACAATTACTTTTGAGAGTGTAAGGAGTGCCCTGATAAACATAGGTGGCTTTTTCGATTCTATCATTAAAGGGGAATAACATTCGCCCTCTAAACAAAGGATTTTCCTTTAATTGATCGAGAGAATCTTCTCTGAGTATTTCTTTATTTTTACCCTCTGCATGAAGACAAATTTGAAAAACCATTCCTCCTAGTGAGGGAATGACTTCTACATATTCTTCAGTGGTATTGTTCTGAAGCTTTAAAAAAGACAAGCCCTCTTTTTTAAAAGAGTCGATGGTGAATGACATTTAAAAGCTCTGCTTATATTTATCGGGAGAATAAAGGTTAAATTTAACATCCCTAAAATACTCAACAGGGCCACCTTTTCGGACATTCTCTACTAATTGTTCAATTTGCTTTTGTGACTCATAGGCTTTAATTGCTTCTAACTTTTTATTTAAATGTTCTTCTGAACCTACAATCTTTAAATTGGGTTCTTCGGGGAAATCACAATAAATAGCCATTTCATAGACATTGGGGACTGATTCAGTTGGTTGGCCTAATTCTGGCCAAATGTCTCCTGCAGCATGAAAAATAGAAATGAGAGTTTCTTGGTATACTACCTTGTGATCAGGATGTAAATCGTTACCTGTAGGTAAAAAGACTCGAGTGGGTTTCCACTTTCTAAAATAAAAGGTGTAAGCGTTCTGTAGCCCTGTATATTTAACAATCGAACAAGGGTCTCCATCTTTCGCTTTTTTTCTACCACCCCACAGGTGTAAGCTACAATCAGGGAAGTTGAGCCAATGCAATTTATCCATTTCTAAAATTTTACAAGACTTAATGGTTTCTTGATGGCGAGTATCCTGAATGGTGTCTTTATCTTCAGGTTTGCAATAACCCATTTGTCCATCGGTAGTAATCAATAAGTGAAGATCAATATTGGCTTCCATGGCTTTTTGCCAAAGCAAGCCTCCGCCTATGACGGCATCATCATCATGGGGAGCCACAATAACCCAAGATTCTTTTTCCCCTTTCCAGTTAGGAAAAATTTCTGAGGGTTCTGTTGATTTAAAAGGCTTTTTTTGCCCTGGGTCTTTTCGATATAATGTTAATTCATCCATTGATATATTCATTTCCTACTTTTCGAGCTCTTTCTGGTTTATCCAAATCAATATTTGTTCTAATGCCTATTTCAACCAGTAGGTTCCAGCCCGCAGCGAGTTCGAGATAAGTGGTAAAGTCTCCACAATCAGGAATTTGATAGGTAGGGAAGGCTGTTTTTTCTGAGGAGATGGCCACAATGGGAAGCCCCACGCCTTTAATCAATACATCAGAAAATTTATCGGCTTCATGAGCAAAAGGAGAAACAAGAATAACAGCCTCATTGGCAGACATCACTTCTTCGATGCCATGAACGGCATAAGTACCTTCAAGAAAGTCTGATTTTTTACGGGTGATCTCATTGGTTTTAAGAGTGAGTTCTTCGGCTACTCCAGTGTTTCGTCCCGCAAAATAAAGCATCTGGGCTTCTACTAGAGGTGCGATGACTTCTTCGGGAATAGTGGTTTCAAGTACCTCTGTTATTTTATCTCCCAATTCAGCGAGATCAGGGAGGGGTTGATTGTTTTGAGTGCGAAAGAGAATATCATAAAACAAGGCTTGTTCAATGACGGACTTAGTCGCTGCTACGGCGTCTTCTTTGCCACAGGTCAATAAGTAATGGTCATTCGATTCGGTTTGAATGGGAGTATTGTCATTGGCAATCACTCCAAAAATTTGTGAGTGGTTTTGCTTTTTTAAATGATGAATTAGGCGAACTCCTTCAGCGGTTTTTCCTGAATTAGAAGCGACAAAGGTGGCGGTATCACTTAGAGGGTACTCTAAAGCTTGAGTCGCAGCTTCTGTAAAGAAGACTTGCTGGTACCCATTTTTTAATGCAGAATAAATAGCATTTTTTGCAGGGAAGATTCTAGAAGATCCCTCTCCTGTAAGGAGTATTCGTTTGGCAGTTACTTTTTTGGCGAGGGTTTGAATTTGAGAAATATTGAGTGATTGCACAACACTTCCTGTTTCTAACATCTCCTTTACCAATGCGTAAGATGAATATTTTTTTTCATTTATTAACATATTTTATCCTATTGCTTTTTCGTCTAAAGTTGCTTTGTGTTTTTCAAGTACAGAGTATTGGCCTAAATCACCTATAAGTGGTTTTAAGTAGTCCAAAAATTCTTGGGTAACCCAGTGACCATTTTCGTGAAAATATTTTTCATCCATGGGCTTTGCTTTAACGGCTACATCTTGGAGTGGTACCGCTAGTAATTCTACTTGATAGGGATTATTGCTTAATCTTTTGATAGATACCATTTTACCTGAGACTCCCTGATTTGCTAATTCGACAGCCTTGACTCCACAGTCGTAGGCTTCTTTTAAATCGGTTTGAGAGGCTCTATCAATGGCACACATGGGGAGAGATTCTGTAATTTGAAACTCACCGCGGTATTCTGTTTGTGTGCTAATTAATTTGTGAAGATTCATGGCTGCACTGGAACCGCCCATGGCTCCAAATTCAATGTTAGTAAACTTGTCTTTTGTTGTAGAAGCTGATACGGGAGTGCCATCTTCCCATACAATACCCTCTCCACAAACAATAGAGACCCATCCGTATTTATTGATGCAATCTTTAACATCCTTCAAAACGCGCTCTTTTGTGAGAGGTCTTTCAGGGGTATAGATTAAGTGAGGGGCATCTCCTTCTTTTTCTTTGGCAATGGCAGAAGAAGCCGCTAACCAGCCCGCTTCACGACCAACAGTTTGTAAAATAACATACTTGTCTACACGTTGCATATCACTTGCCAAGCGACCTGCTTGTTTGACAGAAAGTGCAACATAACGAGCAGCAGAGGCAAAGCCTGGAGTGTGGTCTGTGCCAAATAAATCATTGTCAACGGTTTTG